>JAZNZC010000153.1:0-82089 GCA_045594745.1 Eubacteriales bacterium | reverse complement strand
GCGTTGTTTTACCGGCGTCGGGGTGCGAAATGATGGCAAACGTGCGTCGACGGTTGATTTCTTGTTGCAACTTACTCATCGTTTTGTAGAACCTCTTTGTGCAAAATCATTTTAACTATATTATTATAGCATAAGAGGTAGAAAATTACAAGAGATTTTTTCAAGTCTTGCAAAAAAGTTGGGCGGCAGTTTTCTGCCGCCCGATGGTTTGCTCTTTTTATAGCAATCCGTATTTTTTTGCAATTCCTTGTGCGTAGCTGTTTGCCTCTGCTTTTCCCTTTTGAATGAAATAGACGCGATTCTCGCCGTTGATAGTTGCGTGAAGATAATCTACACGCTTTCCACATTGGGCAATTTTTCGCTCGGTTTCACAAAGTTGATGATAGTGTGTAACAAAAATACACTTTGCGCCGATGCTGCAAAGCTCCGCGATAAAGTTAGCAGCAATCGGAACTGCTGCGGAGGACGAGGTCGAAGTAAATGCTTCATCAACAAGTACAAGACTGTTCGCTGTGGCTGCTTGCAAAATTTTAGAGAGCGTGATACACTCCTGTTCAAACCGTCCTGCTGAGTTAGATGCCTTTTGCTTTTCGACTGACACTTTGTAAATGGCATCACAAATGGGCATAGATGCTGACTTTGCGGGAATCGGCATACCAAGCTGAAAATAGTATTGTGCCACTCCCACAGAATTGAGAAAGACCGTTTTGCCACCGCTATTGGGACCTGAAACAATATAAGTACAAACATTGCTCTCTAATCGAACGGTATTGGGCACAATTTCCTTTTTCTCTTTCACACGGCAAAGCGTATCGTCATAAAGAGAAACAAAATCAAAAGTACGGTTGGGACTGATCGTAGGAAAGCACAATGGAATCCCTTTGTTCTGAAAAATTTTAATGCGAGAAATAGCACTTGCTACAAACGAGAGCGAGGATTGCCACTTGACATAGTTTAATATCTTCTTGCGCGCATAGTTAAGAAGTCGGTTACTGCAATGATGCAATCCATTGTCAACCACTTTTCCTAACGCTTTCAGGACAGCATAGTTGATTTGTTGGCTCTCCTGAAATGAGAGTTTTTTATCAATGACAGTCAAGGGAGCAATACAATGAAAATCATCCTTTACAAAATCTAACCGTAAAACACGGTCAAGCAGATCTCCGGATTTGAACTCTTCGGCATTCAATGCAAGAATTCCTGCTTCCTTTGGCGCGTACATGGTATTAAGATTGACGCCTATGGTAACGCTTTGAATGGCGTTTAGCTTGCCCGCATTTTTCTCATAGTAGGCTTTGATATGATGATATTCCTTAGACTCAAAATCCTCTTTTGCAAGCTCATACAAATATTTGACAGATTCTGATTTTACCGCTCCCATAATGGGCGAGAGCGATGTATAAATAAAGTCGACAAGATTGATGTAGACCATTGGGAACAGAATATTGCGCGCGTGCTCTTCCCTGTTGGTCGCCTTGATATGGTAGGTTACAAGAGGCTCATATTCCGTAAGTTTTTCAGAAAGAGCGATCAAAAATTGAGATAAGTCTTGACTCTTGAGAATATCCGCAAACAGCGCCTGACGGTACAGAAGCGTTTCCTTGTCGGCAGAGATGTATTTTTTCGCGCTATCAAAAAAACCATCCTTTGTTATCAGTTCTTCTCTGGCATCAAAATCGAGAATCATCTCCTCTTCTTTATTCAAAAACAGAAAATCCATAATACCTCCAATAAATATCCAAACGGAATTGCCAAAAGATATAAAATTATCAAAACACCAATGTGAAAAATAATATACGCCTTTGGCGATATGTTACACAGTTTCCAAATGCCATAAAGCATAAACACAAATACACCGTATAAAATCAAATTTGGAAGAATAACATAACCAAAAATGAATTTATTAGAAAACGAGAACAGAACAAGCAATTCAAGCCAAAACGGTAGCAAAGTGCGAAAAAGATATCGTTTTGAAATGGTTATGTTATACTTTTCACCCGATAACAAAAACTCTACATATTCAATATGTTCCGCTTTTCTATTTGACAGTTTTTTTCTATACCAAGTCATACCGCTCCCCCCCCTCTCAACTATTAGTTTCAAAAAAAGGAAAAAGGTTGGGTGTTTTGCAAAAATATTTTGAAATATTTTTTTATGTGATAAAATAAAAAAGCAAAAAGGGGCAGACAAGCCCCTTTTGTGTTGATATATTATGCCTTTTGTAATATAAACGATATAATTTCTATCATCACATTCGCACTTTCGTTTCGGTTTGGTAGGAATGAAAAAACCAAGTATCCGAAACCCGAAGATACGCTTCTATATTGCGATCCTCAACCTCAGTAAATACTGTGAATACTTCCTCACTGTCGGGTTCAATGCGAAAGATCATTTTCTTCCCACTTTCAAGTTCAATAAGGAGATGAGAATCATATATCACACGATCCTTCTTACCTGCAATGGTACTCTCAAAAATATTGATTTTTTGAATCTTTCCCTGCGGACATGACAACATTTCATCCACAGCCAATCCCATCTCAGCTTTAGAAATATTTGCAGTAAATACCATTCTGTCGATTCCGTCAAAACAAGTGTCCATATCCCGATCTGCCATAAGGGAAACCACACGCAAATCCGATTCATTAGGATGTTTGATATAGATGTTGACTTTGTGACATTTTGTCGGTTCGTCATTCATAAGTACAGAACCGGCATCAAGTCCGATGAGCTCGCATCCAACCAAGTCTTTGAGTGCGGAACACACCTGGTCTGCTATGTGATATTGGAATGTATTTCTGCTGATGCCGAGAGCATCTGTATCTCTCCAATATTTCTTGCCTAACGGCTTCAAATTCGATCCACGAATAACGGCTCTCATTTGAACACAGGGAGAATCCTGAAACCATTTTGGAGTATATAGCGCTTCATCGTAAAATGATATTTCAAAGTTATCGGATATGCAACAAGGTTTCTCGCTGTTTTTTATCTTTCCATAAAGATTCCACCATGCGACGTACATCGGATTTCCTTTTTCGTCTTTTCCAAAGTCATACACTTCGTCGGGGTTTTCGATATCCAGTCCAAGTGCGTCAAAACGGTGTTTTAGATCACTCGAAAGAGCGCTTGCATATTCTCTGAAAGTGCGGCAAGGCGGACATTGGCAACGGTACTTTTTATGCACAAGCGTTTTCATTTTTTCTTCGTCCACATCAATCGGGTAATCTTCAAATTCAAGTATCATCGGCTTCATCAATAAATTTGAGAAACAAAGCCTGTGATAGTTCGTATCGATTAGATCAACCTGCTCATGAGTAAATACGATAAGCCATTTGAAAGATTCATCAAACACATATATGTCCTCAAGCAAATTCAAATCAGAAGGCATCCAACTCGTATTAATTTCATTATCAATGCGATAAAGTTCTGCGACTTCTGATGCGGGAAGTTCAAAAACAGCTTCCCTTTCATAATTGTGTTTTTTCAAATATAGGTTAAATTCGGTTTCTTCTGAATCTCTGTTTTTTCTTTGAATATCCATCATTAAAAAAACTTTATTAGAACTATTTTGCAGATGGTTTATTGCGCTATAATAATTAACGATTGTACTAAAAGGTTTTAACAATGTATCCCACAAATAAAGAGAAACGTTCTGCGAATCAATGTCTTTAATCATTTTATAGCGTTCTGTGGTTTGATCAACAAAACTATTAACAAATAAATCTCTTATTTTTCGTGACTCAAAAACATTCAGTTGCTTCATAAAGATGACCTTTCCCTTCGCGCTATATTGAATTGTGCAATCGGTAGCGCACTGTGACTGGGTAGCAACATAAGCGTTTTACAAAACTCCTGCGCCGTAATATCTTGATTTGAATACTCGGACGGTACATAACCGTGTGCCGGATCAATAGAAAGTTGAATATATCCTATCAAATCGTGTTCCATGATTTGCACCAAGAATTTTTCGACATTGGGAATACGCGAACTTCCCCAAGCGGCTATACCATAATCCGGATCGCGGTACCATATACCGCTGATAATGCGGCTACATTCGTCTGTATCCTTGTCATCGGTTATTTCAAAACAGAGATATTCATCTGTAAGACCATTGTTCGTTCCGCTATCTATGGAATACTTATACCTCACGTCAGGATTCTTGATTTGCTCGCCTGTGTTGATCCATATTTGATTTTCCACTGCACGGCGAGTTAAGAATTCAATCAAATCCTTGCATTCTCTACCAAGTGGAACACGTGAAAAATAGATTTTTCCGCTAATTATTTCGTCTGCCATGATATTACTCCTGCTGTTGTGAATTATGACTGCTATGTGATACTATCCAACCATCAATCGTCTCTGCAGCCAATTCATCGGACATATCTGTGATATCCAACAGTTTCACTTTAGGAAACAATGTTTTATAGTTGTCTGTTATCCATTTATTCCTAAGGATTGTACCGGTGTTTTCTTTTATCTGTGATGTTTCAAGTCGTTCTAAAATTTTTTCTTCACTACTTAGTATAGTCAACCAATGTACGTTAAAAAAGTCAGTGGTTTCGATACTCTCTATCATATCGGGAGTCAAAGCACCACAAAAAGCAATATCCATATCAAGCTGCTCGGAAACACATCTGCATAATTCCAGCCACACCTGTCTGTAATAATGAGGTTCAAAAACATTATTACAAAAAGGCTGTCCATCCAAGAATAGATAATCTTTCTTTTTGTTTTTTAGTATTCGGTATATAGCATTTTTTTGTGGATTTACATAATCATCAATAATAAATAAGTTTCTTTTCATATATCTCTCTCCTGCTACTATATGATAGAGCAAAAATCATTTCCCACAGTGACAAAAGCGACATTTTCGCCCGAAAGCAAGCGGCAATAATGAGCGATCTTTTGGGTCAGTTCCTCGCGTTTCAATTTTAAGAGATTGGTTTTTCTGTCCGAAATAGCAATCCACAAAAGATATTTTATTTGATTGGCGATCCACTCGGGAACCGTTGCGGGCTTTGTAAATTCTTTACGCTTGCCGCTATCGCATTTCATGATCGACTGCCAAGTGCAGTAGTTTTCCTCGTTCAACAATTTCTCGGGCATTCTTTCACCGTCGTGTGATAGAAAATCTCTGGCAATGGCGAGAATCGAGAGTTGTGACGAGGTAAGCATCTCTTCCGAAATGCGATAAAAGGATTGATAATAAACAAAACCGCGACCCCAAAGTGCTTCTATCAGTTGATCCATTTCCTCGTCGTTATACCTCTCACTCGGTGCAGCTCTCAGTCTCGAAAGAGCAAGAGAAACAAAAATGGTACTGATATCAAGCTTGTCTTTTATCTGTTCGGTAGCGGATAAATACAGTTCATCGAGTTTTTTCTCAAAAACCTCTTGCGAAAGCTCACCCATCCGATAGGCTGTGAGTAATTCCAAAAATATTTGTTTTATCATATTATCACTCTTATTTCATTTGTTTTAAGTTTTCTATTTTTTCACACCACAAAATTTCATTCGGCCAAGGTTCGTTATAGGAAAAGCCCTCCAAGCAGGTGATAAATCCGTTTTTGATCCACAAGATATAATCACTCCCACGTTGCAAGCCGTTTATGTTCCATTGATGTTTGCCAAGCTGAACATTTACCGCATCCCCGAGCGTTTCTTCCGGCGCTATAACGGTATAATAAGTTGAAAAGCCGTATGTAGAGAACTCCCTTTTTTGCACAACGCTCTTCTCAAACTGTGTTTGTAATTTTTGTTTGTACTCCGGATATTGCTCAATGATATCAGTTATGATTATTTTTTCAAATTCATCAAATTTCATTGTCGTTCTCCAATAACACTAAAGTTGAAGAAATTTACTCGGATGACTTAATTATTTGTATGGACACGTTTCCCATTTTGTCCGTGTCAAACGTTGCATCAAAATCGCAGTCCTGCGCCCAGCCCCTGACTTTGATGGAATCAGCTACATCGATCAGCTTGACGTCAGGGAAAGAACGAACAAAAAGTGTCAGCACATTATAGGAAATGGTACGCACCTCCTCTGCACTGAGATTGCCGCCAATACGCTGGCGCCCGTTTTTGAAAAAACCAATGGTAAACTGATTTCCACCGATAATGTCGCCTATGTACGCGATCACCTGCTCGGGGGTTTCAAGATGGACATGATTGAAGGAAAAGCATACCATATACGGCGTCACAGGATCGTTTTCTACACACACATAGATAGGATCTTTGCCAAACGGATTGATAATATCAAAGCGTTCCCCGTTGTCAGAAAACCGCACCTCATACGCGGAGAAATGCTCCGCGATCGCTAAAAGTTCTTTTCTTTTCATTTTCAACTTTCCTTTCAAGATTCTGCCAAAAGTCGAGCAAATGATTCTTATAAAATAATCGTTGCATTAAGATTATCGACGAAACCATGCAGACTCACACAAATCGGAAGCTTTCCGCTCAAAGTCAATATGCTTCGTTCCAGCTTTTTTATAATCTCGTCGGAGACATCTTCGGGTGAAGCAAAATATGTTGTAACACTTTCCCAACTATAAATATAGCGGTTTATAATCGATAGGATATTCCGCGCAACGCTTTTGGGGATGGTTTCCTGCGTGTCATTTGAGAGCACATCGTGCATATTTAGGCAGAAATCGTGCTCTTCTTGCGTAAAAAATGTTTCGGTGTAATCGTATATTTCCTCACCGTTCGTCAAACGATTTTTTATTTTGATACGGTAAGTTTTTTTCTGCTCGAAATTGTGGAGAAAATGATTGGCAATGAAAATTAGCTCTTGGATGTTTTTATCCACCTCGCGCTTTGGAATCACGCAGACAAAATTATACTGAATCGGCTGCCTGCCTTCCAATACATCAAGGATGTGTTTGAGTTCATCATCACCGTAAGACTCTTCGGGGAACGCTGACAGCTTCTGCTCAATATGGTCAAGCAGTAATTTTACATAGGAAGAATAATCTTCAAGTAAAAACGACGTTGTAATTCGATGATTCTTTACTCTGCAAGATAACTCGCCCCTTGTAATTCTTCCCGCCAAATAATCATGAATAGCACTGACTATAAATTCCACATTCATCTGATCCACCTCCGCTATACTTGCATTATATCACATTGATTTACAGATTTCAACATCTACAAAAAATTACTTAATTTCAGGCCAAAAAACTTAATTTCAGATAAAAAAGAGAGTCTTTGATAAAAGGACTCTCTTTTCACATTACATTTTATAAATTCTTATAGCATTCTCCGAAAGGATCATTTTGCGTTCCTTATCGCTCAGATTGAGTTGCATAAAGGTTTTGAGCTCTTCCTCGGGAGACCACATCGGGAAATCACTGCCGAACATGACGCGCTCCACGCCGTAGCGGTGGATGAGGCGCTCGCCAAGTTCAAGATCATTCCCCGCAAACGGAAAGGTCGAGGAGCAATCGACAAAGAGGTTTGGAATGTCGCAAAGCTCGCGTGAGGCATCATCCCACACTGACCATCCGCCAAAGTGCGCGCCAATGACCGTCAACTTTGGAAATGCCTTGAGCACCGGCAACAATCTATTGGGGTTGGAGTAATCGTATCGATGGTCTCCCGTGTGCATCAAGACAACCAAGCCCTCTTGTTCACAGAGCTCATACACGTGCATCATTCGGGGATCATCAATGGCAAAGCCCTGAATATCAGGGTGGATCTTAATGCCGTGAAGCCCCAGCGACTTGATCTCTTCAATGACGGCATCCTGATCCTCACAATCGGGATGTGCCGCGCCGAGTCCCGTAAAACGATCGGGCACTTTTGCCACCTCTGCTGCAATAAAGTGATTGATGCTTGAGACCTGCTTTGGCGTGGTCGCCACCGATTGCACAATAAAGCGGTCAATTCCAACACGGTCGCCGATCTCCAAAAGCTCACCTGCAATTCCGCGGCAAGCCGCGCGGGTGGAATAAAACGCATCCGTTCCCGCAACGGCTCTGTCAACGATCTTTTCGGGATAGATATGACAATGCGCGTCAATAACCTCAAATTTGTTCTCTATCATTTGTATCATCCTTTTTTGAGTCCCAATTTCTCAACGGCATTCTCTCTCATTTTGTATTTGAGGATCTTGCCCGCTGCATTCATCGGGAACTTATCAACAAAATCAACATATCTCGGCACTTTATGGCGCGCCATGCTTGCGGCTACAAAGTCCTTCATCTCCTGCTCGGTCATACTTTCTCCTTCTTTGAGGATAACGCAAGCCATGATCTCCTCGCCGTATTTTTCATCGGGTACACCGATGACTTGCACGTCGCTGACCTTGGGACAAGTGTAGATAAACTCTTCTATTTCCTTGGGGTAAATGTTCTCGCCACCGCGAATGATCATATCCTTCAGACGTCCTGTAATGCGATAATTACCATCCGCATCACGGCAAGCAAGGTCGCCCGTGTGGAGCCAACCCTCGGCATCGATGGCCGATGCGGTCGCCTGCGGCATTTTGTAGTATCCCTTCATAATGTTGTATCCGCGCGCAACGAACTCGCCGTTCACACCATCGGGACAATCCTCGCCCGTTTCGGGGTCGATGATCTTACATTCAACGTTTGCAAAAGCGCTACCAACGGTTTCGGTGCGAACCTCGAGTGAATCGTAATAAGAGCTCATCGTGCATCCGGGTGCGGCTTCGGTCTGACCGTAAACCGAGACGATCTCCTTCATATTCATCACCTGCGTTGCCTTTTTCATCAGGTCTGCAGGACAGTTCGAGCCTGCCATAATACCGATGCGCATATAGGAAAAATCGGTCTTTTCAAAATCGGGATGCTCCATCATCGCAATGAACATTGTAGGCACACCGTTAAAGGCAGTGATATGCTCGTTGTGCACACAAGCCAACGCAGGCTTGGGCGAGAAATACGGCAGCGGCAGCATTGTAGCGCCGTGCGTCATGGATGCCGTCATGGAAAGCACCATGCCAAAGCAGTGGAACATCGGCACTTGGATCATCATGCGGTCTGCTGTGGAAAGATCCATATGGTCACCAATATATTTGCCATTGTTGACAACGTTATAATGTGTGAGCATTACGCCCTTTGGGAATCCCGTCGTGCCGGAGGTGTACTGCATATTGCAGACGTCATCCTTATTGACAGCGGCTGCCATACGATAGACCTCGCTGACGGGTACCTGTGCGGCACGTGCGAGTGCATCGTTCCAATCCATACATCCCTTTTGGCGGAAGCCAACGGTAATGACGTTACGAAGGAACGGCAAACGCTTGCTGTGCAGAGCCGTACCGGGCTTCAGAGTTGCCAATTCGGGGCAAAGCTCAGCAATGATCTTACCGTAGTGGGTATCTTTTGAGCCCTCTGTTAGGATCAGCGTATGCGTATCCGACTGCTTGAGCAAATATTCTGCCTCGTGGATCTTATAAGCTGTATTGACGGTTACAAGAACAGCACCCAGCTTTACAGTCGCCCAAAAAGCGATATACCATTGCGGCACGTTGGATGCCCAAACGGCAACGTGTGTGCCTGCCTTAACGCCAAGGGCGATCAGTGAACGTGCAAATTCGTCTACGTCGTCACGGAACTCGCTATACGTACGGGTATAATCGAGTGTTGTGTATTTGAAGGCGTATTGGTCGGGAAATTCCTCAACCATACGGTCAAGCACCTGCGAGAAGGTCGCATCGATCAAGAGATCCTTCTTCCACACGAACTTGCCTGTGTGTGCACGGTTGTAATAAAGTGTTTTTTCGTTGCGGGAAGGATCGCTGAATTGGCTCATATAGCCTACGAATTGCGAGAAGATGATCTCCATATCGTCGAGTTCTTCGCACCAGGTTGGATCCCAAACGAGTGAAAGGAAACCATCGTAGTTGACGGAACGCAGAGCAAGCATCATATCCTTAATGGGAAGCTCTCCTTCACCGAGCAGACAGTATTCGATGTCATCCCCTACTCTTTTTGCATCATTGATGTGCACGTGACGGACGTACGCACCGAGATTTTTGATGATCTGTTCGGAGGACTCGCCGCCATCCAAATAAGCGGCAGAAAAATTCCAAAGAGATGCAAAATAGTCGCTTGCAAAGCTATCAAGAAGCGCACGGAGCTTTTCGGTTTTGGCAAAAAGTCCTGCTGTCTCCATCAAAAGTGTTACGCCATGGCTCTCAGCCTCGGGTAACAAAGCGGAAATAACAGCCGCTGTATTGGCTACTGCTTCATCTTCATTTTCAGCGGCATTTGCGCGCAGGCGAATATTGGGAATGTGTAAATTGGAGGCGATCTCCATACACTTGCGAATTTCAGCAATGCAAGCATCCTTTTCGGAGGCATCGGAGGGATTGCAGATCGCGTCGATGCAAGGAATACTCAGCTTTTTTTCGTACAAACGACGAACGGTAGATGCGGCGGCGTAGTTATAGAATGCGCCATCTTTATCTGTAAAAAGGCGGTTATTGATGTTGTGCAGCTCAATACCGCTGAAATTCATTTGGGAGGCAATGTCACAAAATTCTTCAAAAGTATGGCCGTGCCAACCCTTTGTTGAAAAGGAAAATCTCATTCTGCATCCTCCTCGTAAACGATCTTGTTGACGGCATTGATATAAGCGCGAATACCGGCGCCGATAATATCGGTGGAAATACCGTTGCCCGAGTAGAGCTTACCATCGGAGCGAAGCTTAACAAGTGCCGAACCCATTGCTTCGGTTCCCTCGGTAACGGCTTGAATTTGGAAATCGTCCAGCTCATAGCGATAACCAATAATTTGTTCGATGGCAGAGAACGCGGCATCGATAGGGCCGTCACCAATGCTGATGCCTGTCAGGTCTTTTCCATCCTTACGGAGCGTGATCTGCGCGCTGGTGGAGATAATGTTGCCGCTGTTCACAACGTAATTGATGAGTTCATAGGTAGGAGGAACTTGCAAAGCCACACTTGCAACAATGGCTTCAAGCTCTTTTGCCCCAACCTTCTTTTTGGCGGCTACGCGCAAGAATTCTTCATAAACGCGCGCTTTGTCCTCTTCGGAGAGGTCATAACCGAGTTTTGCAACAGAAGTCGCAACGGTATCCTTATCATCATTGGCATCCAAATGGATGGGTTCATCATCGATTACGGCAGAGGTTACACTTCCCTTTGTGCTCTTGGCATTGGAGAGCACCCAGCCGATCTGTTTAACAGTACGATGGAGTTCGGTATAGCGAATATCCGAATAAAATCCGTAGCGATTACCGCAGTTCTTGACCATAGCTGCAAAGCTTTCCAAAGAAACGCCTGCATCACCAACGGCGGTCTTAACACCCGAAGCACCAGACTGCACTGCCATAATGGCATTGGCGCACGCCATACTGTTCTGATTTGAGCAGCGAACGTTTACCGGAACAGAAACGTTCTCTGCAACATTCTTAACAAACCCCGAAAAATCATCCGGGAGCATTTCACCTGCATCGTCACAAAGCGTGACTTCACAGGCACCTGCTGTAATGGCTGCGTTGATGATACTATTCAAAAATGCAGGCTCTGCACGAGAAGCATCCAAGGCCGAAAATTCAACAGAGGCGCATTTTTCTTTCGCATAAGAAACGACCTTCTCTACCCAAGCGAGCATTTTATCAGGCTTTTTGTGGCAAACGTACTCCATACTAACGGGAGAGGTAGGAAGCTCGATGCGAATGCGAGGATGCGCGGCGGTAGAAAGTGCCGCGGCGGCATTCTCAACGCTCTCGATGCTCATTCCTGCGGCCACCGAGATTGTGCTCTTTTTTACAAATGTAGAAATGGTTTTGATCAGGAGTGTATCAATGCGAACGTTTTGAATTTCTGGCAGTTCGATTACGTCACCGTCCAATTTTTCAAGCTGACGTGCGATGTCGATTTTTTCCTTAAAACTAAAGGCATTGTCGGCGCGGCAAAGCGTTGCGTCTGCAAATCTGATTCTTTTCATTGTTGTGTGTCTCCTCTCAAGTCTTTCCGCCTCGATAAAAAAGTCCCCGAGACGGATGCATAATCCACCTCGGGGACGAATGTTCTCATTCGCGGTACCACCCCGGTTACCGAACACAGTCGGTCACCTCAACAGGCTCAATCAAGCCTTATGCCATGATAACGGTGCATGCCGTGACCGCTTACTGAAAGGTTCTGCGGCCCTGCTCCGGAACGAGACTTTCTTCTTCTACTATAACGGCTCGCACCATCCGCCGTCTCTCTGAAACAGATACAAAAGAAGAAATAATTCCTTCAACGCATTTCAAAAAATATGCCTTATTATAACATTTACAAAGGTATTTGTCAAGGTTTTTTTGAAAATTTCTCAATTATTTTTCAACGGGGTATGTCCAGCCGTAGCTGTCCTCGATCTTGCCCCATTGAATACCGGTCAAGGTATCGTACAAATGTTGGGTGACCGTACCGATCTTGCCATTGTTTACAGGATATTTTTTATCCTTGTAGCAAAGCTCTCCAATGGGAGATACGACAGCGGCAGTTCCGCAACCCCAAGCTTCCTCAAGTGTGCCATTTTCAAGCGCCTCGGAAAGCTCGTCGATGCTGAGCAGTCTCTCACTTACCTTGTATCCTTCACTCTTGAGAACTTCTATACAGGATTTACGCGTAATACCGGGCAAAATAGAACCGGTGAGCGCGGGTGTAACGATTTCGCCGTTGATTTTGAACATAACGTTCATAGCGCCGACTTCCTCAATGTACTTGCGTTCAACGCCGTCAAGCCACAAAACCTGAGAATAGCCCTTTTGCGCGGCTCTCTCGCCGGCTCTGTTACTTGCTGCATAGTTGCCGCCACACTTTGCATAGCCTGTACCGCCTCTGACAGCGCGAACGTCCTCGTCCTCGATCATAATGCGAACAGGATTGATGCCCTCGGCGTAGTAGCTTCCTACGGGGGATGCGATGATCACAAAGGTTGCGTTATGTACTGCGTGAACGCCCAAAGTCTCGTCGTTGCCGTAAAGGAAGGGACGCAGATAGAGAGAAGTTCCGGGAGCGGACGGAGTCCAATCCTGCTCGAGCTCTACAAACGTCAGCAGCGCTTGGAGCATATCCTCTTCAGGCATTTGAGGCAGGCACAGACGCTCGGCGGAGTTATTCATACGGCGAATGTTCTCCAAAGGACGGAAAAGTTGAACCTTGCCGTCAGCGCGGCGATAAGCCTTCAGACCCTCGAAAATCTCAGAGCCGTAATGCAGAACGGTGGATGCGGGATGGAGAGAAATGTTTGCAAACGGAACGATGCGCGCATTGTACCAACCCTTTTCGTGAGAATAGTCAACAATGAACATATGGTCGGTAAAAATTTTACCAAAGCCCAGGGTAGAAGCATCCGGCTTTGCCTTGGGAGCATCACATTTTGTAATGGAAATATTCAACATAGTACTACCCTTTCTGTATTTTGAATTAGTTTTGGGCACCAAGACGCATAGCGCCAAGGTTGATATCAAGCATATCCGCGCGCTTTGCAGAAATAACTTTTTTAAGTGCAGCGGTGATGTTTTCTTCGTTGTAGTCGCCAATTTCCTTGAGCACCTTACCAACGATGATCATGTTTGCGAGTGTGGGCGTGCCATTGTCGCTTGCGAGTTGTGTCGCGGGAATGTAGAACACCTTAACATCATCGCGTTCAACCTTGCGCTCGATAAGAGTGGAGTCAGCAAAAATCATTCCGCCGGGAACAACAGTCGACTCGAATTTATCAAGAGACGGCAGGTTCATAGCGATCAGGATATCGGGGTTGGATACAATGGGGGAGCCAACAGGCTCGTCGCTGACGATGACGCTACAACTTGCAGTACCACCGCGCATTTCGGGACCGTAGGACGGAAGCCAACTGACTTGCTTTTCCTCCATCAGTCCTTTGTAAGCGATAAATTTACCGGCAAACAGAATTCCCTGTCCGCCAAAGCCGGAAAACAGCATTTGCTTTGTACTCATTTTGCCGATTCCTCCTCCCCACTTCTATCCTTATAAACGCCAAGCGGATAATAAGGGATCATTTTCTCATCGATCCATTGCAGAGCCTTCTGAGGAGTCATACCCCAGTTGGTAGGACAGGTGGAAAGTACTTCGACCAAAGAGAAGCCTTTGCCATCGATCTGATTTTGGAATGCCTTTTTGATCGCTTTTTTAGCGTTATTTACATTCTTTACGTTATTAACGGTAACACGGGCGAGATATTCGGGGCCCTCAAGCTCGGAGAGCATTTCGCATACACGAATCGGGAACCCGCAGTGGTTGGTGTCGCGACCGTAAGGAGAGGTCTGTGTAACCTGTCCGGGAAGCGATGTGGGCGCCATCTGACCGCCGGTCATACCGTAAATTGCATTGTTAATAAAGATAATGGTGATATTTTCGTTTCTTGCGGCGGCGTGAACGGTTTCTGCCATGCCGATAGATGCGAGGTCACCGTCGCCTTGGTAGGTGAAAACGATATGTTCCTCGGGGTTGGCGCGCTTAACACCGGTAGCAACAGCAGGTGCGCGACCGTGTGCGGCCTCGATCATATCACAGTTAAAGTAGTTATAAGCCATAACCGAGCAACCAACGGGAGCAATACCGATGGTTCTGCCCTCAATGCCGAGCTCGTCAATGACCTCGGCTACCAAACGGTGAATGATACCGTGGGTGCAACCGGGGCAATAATGGAAGGGTGCATCGGTCAGAGCGTGGGGTTTCTTAAATACAACCATTAGTTCTCTCCTCCTTTCGCGGCGTTCTTAATTGCTTCGAGTACTTGATCGGGAGACGGGATCATACCGCCTGCACGATTGCAAAGCATTACAGGCTTTTTGCATTCGGTTGCAAGGCGAACGTCCTCGATCATCTGCCCCATAGAAAGCTCAACAGAAATAAAGCTGTTGACCTTATCTGCGGCGCGACGGAATACTTCCTTCGGGAAGGGCCAGAGCGTGATGGGACGGATCATACCAACCTTAATGCCCGCTTTTCTCGCCTCATTGATCGCGTTTTTGGAAACACGTGCGGCAATACCGAAAGCGGCAATACAGATCTCTGCATCGTCCATCATATATTCCTCGTACATGACCTCGTTTTCCTCAATGGTGCGGTAACGCTCATAGCGAGCGAAATTCAGCTTTTCGAGCTCTTCGGGAACGAGAGAGAGCGAATTAGTAATATTGTGAGCGCGTTGCATCTTGGTGCCGGTAGTCGCCCAAGGCTTTGCAGGTGCAGGCTTGACAACAAGGTCGTCAAGTGCCACAGGCTCCATCATCTGCCCCATCGTACCGTCGGCAAGGATCATAGCGGTCATGCGGTATGTATCGGCAAGTTCAAAGCCCTTGACGGTGAGCTCTGCCATCTCCTGAACGGATGCGGGAGCGAGAACGATCATACGGAAGTCGCCGTGACCGCCTGCCTTGGTTGCTTGGAAATAGTCAGATTGGCTGGGCTGAATACCGCCAAGTCCGGGACCACCGCGTTGAACGTTAACGACCAAAGACGGCAGATCCGAGCCTGCGAGGTAAGAAAGGCCTTCGCTCTTGAGTGCGATTCCGGGGCTTGAGGAAGAGGTCATAACGCGGTGTCCTGCGGATGCCACACCGTAGACCATATTGATCGCCGCGATCTCACTTTCAGCTTGCAGAAAAGTGCCGCCGATCTTGGGCATCTTTTTTGCCATATAAGCCGCGATCTCGGTTTGAGGGGTGATGGGATAGCCAAAATAATGTCTGCAGCCTGCGTGAATTGCGGCCTCGGCAATGGCTTCGTTGCCTTTCATCAATACTTTATCTGCCATTTTGATCACCTCTCAACAGTAATAATGCAATCGGGACACATCGTAGCGCAGAATGCACAGCCAATGCAAGCATCGGGGTTTTCTGCCTCTACGGGGTGATGTCCTTTTTTGTTGATCTTATCGGGTGCCAAACGAAGCACCTTTTTGGGGCAAGCGTCCACACACAGACCGCAGCCCTTGCAATTATCGGTCAAAAACGTTAATTTTGCCATTTTTATGTAACTCCTTTTTAGTAGGATTTGTAAACCATTATTGTATCTTTTTTTGCAGCTTGAGTGGGAAAAGATTTGGAATCTTATCCTGTAATTCACTCTGCAATCTTTCGTCTGCTGTTGTCATAACGACGGGCAGGTTGGACATAGCCGCCACTTCATCGGCATAGCGCATCGATGCGAGTACATCCTCTGCGGTGGTCTCTGCTCCGAGATTGGAGTTGTTGACCAATGCCGTAAAGCGAATACCGCCGGCATACTCGATCTCGCGCATCACCTCAAGCGTGGATGCGGCATCTCTTGTGAGCGGTCGGTAGCAGTTGATCACCATCAGCATCTCATAATCGTTTTCTGACAGAATTGCGGGAGCAAGTCTGCCAAGAACCAATGCACCGCGATCGTCGCCGCCCACATCGATGATGGCTTTCATACGGCGGTCATCGGTGAGTGCGTAGAGATCTGACGGAAGCGCGGGAATATCAACGTTACTGTTTGCATAATTGGAGCAAATGAGTCGAATCCCCGCCTCTTCCAGTTCAATAGCACTGTCCTTAGAACGAAAATAAGGATTGACGATGTCAAGGTCGGCAAGAGTCACCGTTGAGTATTCCCTCTTGATCGCTTGTGCCAGATTGACGGCGATGTTGGTTTTGCCGCTACCGTAATGTCCGCACAGCAACAAAACGCGTTTGTTCATCATAATTTGTTCCTCTGAATTTTTCCACTTGTGGTTTTGGGAAGTTCATCACGGAATACCACAAGTCTGGGGTATTTATAGGGAGCTGTGTGCTCCTTAACGTAATTCTGAATTTCTTTTTTGAGTTCTTCGGTTGGCTCGGTTCCCTTTGTAAGAACGATAGAAGCCTTTACGATCTGTCCTCTGACTTCGTCGGGAGCGGCAGAAACACCGCACTCAAGAACGTAAGGCAGTTCCATAATAACGCTTTCGATCTCAAAAGGACCGATGCGGTAACCCGAAGATTTGATAACGTCATCAGCGCGTCCGACGTACCAATAGAAGCCGTCCTCATCACGCCAAGCAACGTCGCCGGTGTGATAGTAGCCATCGTGCCAAACCTCGGCGGTCTTTTCTTCGTCGCGGTAGTAACCGGTAAAGAGTCCGCAAGGTGCTCCGTTTTTGACGTTGACAACGATCTCACCACTTTCACCAACTGCTACGGGATTTCCGTCGACATCGACGAGCTCTACATCGTAGATCGGTGCGGGCTTACCCATCGAACCGATCTTATGCGAAGCACCTATAAGATTACCAATGATCATTGTGCTCTCAGTTTGGCCAAAGCCCTCAAGAATTTGGAGTCCGGTTGCCTTTTCAAACTGACGATAAACCTCGGGGTTAAGCGCCTCGCCTGCGGTTGTCATATGCTTGACCGAGGAAAGATCGTATTTGGAGATATCCTGCTTGATCATCATACGCAGCATCGTGGGAGGTGCGCAGAAGGTCGTGATGTTGTATTTTGCAAACATGGGCAGGATCTCAGATGCATCAAAGCGGTCGAAATCGTAAACAAAGGTTGCGGCTTCGCACAGCCATTGGCCGTAGAGCTTGCCCCACATTGCCTTTGCCCAGCCCGTATCCGAAATAGTAAAGTGCAATCCGTTGGGATCGGCGTTGTGCCAATATTTTGCGGTGTGGAAATGTCCGAGTGCATATTTATAATTGTGCGCCGCTATCTTGGGGTATCCCGTTGTTCCCGATGTAAAGAACATCAGCATCAGATCATTGCCGCCGGGAGCATCCTCGCCACGGTTGTAATGAGAGCTGTAAAGCGGATATTCTTCATCGAAGCTTCTCCAGCCCTTGCGCTTACCGTTTACGATCAAGAAGTTCTTGAGCTCAGGACAAGTCGCAGCAGCAAGCTCAATTTGATGTGCGGTATCTCCGTCCGAGGTACAAAGGATCGTGCTGATCCCTGCTGCCTTGAAGCGATATTCAAAGTCGTGCTCCTGGAGCTGATTGGGAGCAGGAATAGCAATGGCACCGAGCTTATTCAGACCAAGCATCGCAAACCAGAACTGATAATGACGCTTGAGAACGAGCATAACGCGGTCGCCTTTTTTGATGCCAAGTGACTTGAAATAGTTAGCACATTGTGCCGATGCTTTTTTGATATCCTTAAAAGTAAATCTGCGCTCGGTCTTATCTTGCGAAATATGGAGCATTGCAAGCTTTTGCGGCTCTTTATCGGCAAGTGCATCGACAAGATCGAATGCAAAATTGAAGTTCTCGGTATTTTTGAATTGAATGGATGTAGGAGTACCGTTTTCGTTCTCGACAACGTCGATGAACTTTTGATAGATGCGCTCCTTGGTATCCTTTGTTGGAATAGCTGTTCCCTTGACAAGCTTTGCGGGAGTCAACTCGGGGATAGGTTCGCCCGTGGGATTGAGAACGATTGCATAAAACTCGCAATCCTGACCGTCAACGGCGATCATACCGTGAGGCGCGCTACTATCGTAGTAGATGCTGTCACCTGCACGCAGGATCTCCTTGTGAGAGCCGACCTGAACCATCAGACTACCCGAAATAACGATATCGATCTCTTGTCCCGCGTGGGTGGTCAATTCAATATCCTTGTGTTGTGCTTCTTCGTTGTACTCACTGCGAACGTACAAAGGCTCTGCAATACGGTTTTGGAACGCATACGCCAGATTGAAGTAGGTCATTCCGTGCGCTTGCTCGATACGCTGTCCCGCGCCGTTGCGCGTGACCGTGTAAGACTTGAGCTTGGGGCTGACACCGTCGATAATATCGGTGACGTTTACGCCAAAAGCCAGTGCACAACGGTAGATAAACGCAAAGTTAAGGTCGCTCTGACCGTTCTCACACGCAAGGTATTCTTCGGTTGTTACGTCGGTCTTTGCCGCCATCTCCTCGGGAGTATATCGCGTGATCTCACGCAACTCACGAATACGCTCGGCCATTTCCTGGATCTTGAAATCCAATCCGCTCATTTGTTTCATTCTTTCTCTCTCCGTTTCTTACTCGGGAACAAGAAATGCACTCGTCCCAAAGTGAAAATAACCTTGAGACGAGTGCAATAACACCCGCGGTACCACTCAAATTGCGACATAGTCGCCACTCTTGGAGCCTGACAGCTCCTATGCGTTGACGCAGCAATCACGGAAGGGGTCTAATGGAGCTTTCGCTCGTTCTTCCCTTCGGCTCGGAAGCTACAAATACCGACCGAGGTCTATGGCTCGCACCGTCCGCCATTTCTCTGCAAAGACCGCTTTGTCGGCACCCTCTTCGTCAGTGCCTTTCTAAATTATTAAGATTGTATCACACTTTTGGTTATTTGTCAAGAGCTTTTATAATTTTTCCAACATTTATTATAAGAATGTTTTATCAAAGCTTGTTGCGCTGGATCTTTCCGCTGATGGTTTTGGGAAGCTCATCGCGGAAAACAACGATACGCGGATATTTGTAAGGTGCCGTATGCTCCTTAACGTAGTTTTGAATTTCTTTTTTGAGTTCCTCAGTAGGTTCAGTTCCCTTTGTAAGGACGATAGATGCCTTAACGACCTGACCACTGACCTCATCGGGAGCGGCAGAAACGCCACATTCAAGGACGTAAGGCAGCTCCATAATAACGCTTTCGATTTCAAAGGGACCAATGCGATAGCCCGAGGACTTGATAACGTCATCTACGCGACCAACGTACCAATAGAAGCCGTCCTCATCTCTCCACGCAGTATCTCCTGTGTGGTACATACCGTCGTGCCAAACCTCGGCGGGCTTTTCTTCGTTTCGATAGTAGCCTGCAAAGAGTCCGCAAGGTACTTTCTTATCGGTGCGAACGATGATCTCTCCCGTCTCGCCATCTGCCACAGGATTGCCGTCGGGATCGACGATGTCAACATCGTAAAGCGGAATGGGCTTACCCATAGAGCCGAGCTTGTGCGTGCCGCCGATCAGGTTAGCAATGGTAAGCGTCAATTCGGTCTGACCAAAGCCTTCCATGATCTGAAGTCCCGTAGCCTTTTCAAACTGACGGTAAACCTCGGGATTGAGTGCCTCACCTGCGGTTGTCATATGCTTGATGGAAGAAAGATCGTATTTGGAGATATCCTGCTTGATCATCATGCGGAGCATCGTGGGAGGTGCACAGAAGGTTGTAATGTTGTATTTTGCAAACATCGGAAGGATCTCCGACGCATCAAAGCGGTCGAAATCGTAGGTAAAGACTGCACCCTCACACAGCCATTGACCGTAGAGCTTGCCCCACAGAGCCTTTCCCCATCCCGTTTCGGAAATGGTAAAGTGCAGGCTGCCGTCACTAACACCGTGCCAGTGCTTTGCGGTAACAAAGTGACCAAGAGGATATTTATAGGTGTGCGCCGCGATCTTGGGATATCCTGTGGTGCCGGATGTGAAGAACATCAGCATCAGATCGTCGCCGCAAGGAGTCTCTTCGGTGCGATAGAAATGTGCGCTAAAGAGTTCAAATTCCTCGTCAAAATCCTTCCATCCTTCGCGCTTGCCGCCGACAAGCACCTTTGTTTTCAGCATTGGGCACTTCTCTTGTGCAAGATCGACTTGATGCGCCACATCACCATCCGCTGTACAAATGATCGCACTGATATCTGCTGCTTCAAAGCGATATTCAAAATCGTGTGCCTGCAGCTGATTGGTTGCGGGAATGACGATCGCACCAAGCTTATGCAGACCAATAATAGCAAACCAGAATTGATAGTGACGCTTGAGAACAAGCATAACACGGTCACCTTTTTTGATGCCTAAGGATTTGAAATAGTTGGCACATTGCGCTGATTTGCGCTTCATATCATTAAAGGTAAAGCGACGCTCGGTCTTATCGTTTGCAATATGGATCATCGCAAGCTTTTCGGGATCCTTTTGCGCGATAGCATCAACAACGTCAAATCCAAAGTTGAATTGATCGTCGTTGTGGAAGTCGATGGATTGCAAAAGTCCGTTTTCGTCCTCGACCGTGGAAATAAAGTGATCGCATACAAGTTCTTTTTGCGGTGCACACATAGGAATGAGTGTGTCTCTGATAACATCCTCTTTCTCATCCTCACCGGACATAACAACTGCAACAAAGAGACAATCCTCACCGTCAATCGCGATCATACCGTGGGGTGTGGAGCTGTTGTAATAGATGCTATCGCCCTCACTAAGGTATTCGACATTCTCACCGATCTGTACCTTGAGCTTGCCCTTGAGCACCATATCGAACTCTTGACCTGAGTGCTTTGTGAGGTGAATAGGACGATTTTGCAGATCGGGATTATATTCGTAGTGAACCCAATAAGGCTCAGCCAGCTTTTTGCGGAACATAGGAGCAAGGTTAGAAATCTCAATGCCTTCCTCCTTTGCGGTCTGTTGTCCTTGCCCACGTCGGGTGACCGTGTAAGACGAAAGATGTGCGCTGCGACCTTCGAGCAAATCGGTCATACCAATTCCAAAAGCAAGAGCACATTTGTGAATGAAGGTGAACGGAAAATCCAACTCTCCGCTTTCATATCTGCAATATTCCTCTACCGATACTTCGGTCTTTTCTGCCATCGTTTCAACACTGAAATCAAAGATCTCGCGCATTTCGCGAATTCGCAGAGCGACCTCCTGCAAAGTGTTGGATGATGAAGTAGACATTTTGGTTTCCTCCTTTTACAAAAATATAAAACACCCGTCTCAAACTTTGAGACGGGTGTGAAAATACACTCGCGGTACCACTCAAATTGCGACACAGTCGCCACTCTTGGAATCAAACAATTCCTATGCCTTGACGCAGCAATCACGGGAAATTCTACTTAATAAAATATCTTTCGAACATCCGGCTCGGAAGTGATGGGTCTTGAGTAATTTTGTCATCGGTTCACACCTTATCCGACTCTCTGTGGACTCCCTTACTCGACCTTCTTCGTCATAGCCTTTACTAAATTACGTGTAGTATACCACACAAAGAAGTGTTTGTCAATAGTTTTTTGAAACTTTTTTCAAAAAAATCAATCGCAGTTTTCCCAGTTGTGATAAACATCCATAACGTCATCATCTTCTTCAAGCTTATCGATGAGAAGATTCATAAACTTGATGTCATCTTCGCTCTCAAGCGTAACAGAGGTGGATGCCTGCTTGGTTTTTTCTGCCGAGAGAATCTCATATCCTGCGGCTTTGAGGTCTTCTTGAATGTTATAAACATCGTCGGGCTCGGTGGTGATGATAAAAACATCTCCCTCTGCTTTGAAGTCTGCCGCACCTGCCTCAAGTGCTTGCTCCATCAATTTATCCTCGTCAACGTCGCCATCCTCGTTGTTGTTAACGATCTCACCAACATCTGTGAACAGATAGCCTACGCAACCGGTCTGCCCCATGTTGCCGTGGTATTTGGAGAAGTAAGCGCGTACGTTGCCTGCGGTGCGGTTGCGGTTATCGGTAGTAGCAGTAACGATAACAGCAACACCTGCGGGACCGTAACCCTCGTAGGATACCTCCTCATAGTTCTCACCGCCGCCGCCGAGCGCCTTTTTGATGCAACGCTCAATGTTATCGTTGGGAACGTTGTTTGCTTTTGCCTTTTGGATCAGGTCGCGCAGCTTGGAGTTGGAAGCAGGCTCACCGCCTCCCTCTTTGACTGCGATGGTGATCTCTTTGCCGATCTTGGTAAAGATCTTACCTCTTGCGGCATCGGTCTTTTCTTTTTTGTGCTTGATATTCGCCCATTTGCTATGTCCGGACATAATGATTCATCCTTTCGATATATAGAAATAATTATTGAAAACAAAGTGATCAGACCTTTTCTGTCTTTTTCAAACAGATCAGATCAAAGGCGTTGCCGAGAACGATCTTGGTAGCCTCGGTCAACTTTACGCGAGAAGCGCGCATGGCAGGATCGTCAGCACCGAGAATGGTGCAGTTGTGATAGAAGCGGGTGAATTCCGCGGCAACGTCGAGAATGAAGCGTGTAATGTAGCTGGGTTCATAATCGGCGATCGCCGAGCAAACTCTCTCACCAAAGCGGCACAGCGTTTTAACGAGTGCGGCTTCTTCTTCGGTCGTAATTTGAACAGGAACATCTGCGACCTCACCCGCACGATTCAATACCGAGCAAGCGCGTGCGTAGGTATATTGCACGTAAGGACCTGTGTTGCCTTCAAAACTGAGCGCTTCCTCAAGGCTGAAGTTGATGTCCTTAATACGATTATTGGTAAGATAATAGAAGACGATAGCACCAACGCCAATGGCTTCGGCCACTTCTTCTTTATTTTCAAGATTGGGGTTCTTTTCTTCCATAATACCTTTTACTTTTTCAACTGCCGCTTCAAAAAGGTCTTTCAGAAGAACAACGTTGCCTGTTCTGGTAGCCAATTTAGCTCCGTTAATGGATACAGTACCATAAGGAACGTGAACGAGTTTATCATACCAATCATAGCCCATCAATTCAACAACCTTATACCACTGCTTAAAGTGAAGAATTTGTTGGGTGCTCGTAACGTAAATGCATTTATCAAAATCGTATAATTGCTTTCTATCATAAGCAGCGGCGATATCACGGGTAGGATACAAAGAAGAACCATCGCGCTTCAAAATCAAGCACGGCGGCATTCCGTATTCGCTCAAATCAACCAAAGATGCTCCGTCATCGATTTTGAGCAATCCCTGCTCTCTGAGCTTTTCAATTTGAGCGGGCATATCCTCGGTGTAACTGCTTTCACCCTTATAGCTATCAAAGGTGATACCAAGCTGTTGATAAATCTTATCGTTTGCTTTAATGGAGAGTTTTACGAGCCAGCGCCAAAGAGCAAGATTTTCTTCGTCACCCATCTCCATTTTGTGGAATTCGGCTCTTGCTTCGTCTGCAAGCGAGGGATCAGCAACAATACCCATTTCCTCGTTACCGGAAATAGCATTGTTAATGCGTACATACAAATCTACCAACGCATCTACACCGCCGTTTTCTACTTCTTCTTTATTGCCCCACTTCTTATAAGCAACAATCAGTTTGCCAAACTGCGTACCCCAGTCACCAATATAGTTGATACCTACACAACGGTAGCCTGCAAACTCGTGGAGCTTCTTGATAGAATGGCCGATTACGGTAGTACCAAGATGCCCTATATGGAAGGGCTTTGCAAGATTGGGAGAGGAATAATCCAAAACAACGGTTTTCCCTTTTCCAAAATCTTGTGCACCGTAATTCTCTTTTTTAACAAGGATTTCCGGAAGCACACTCTCTGCAAGATAGGTGTTGCTGATTTTAATATTCAGATATCCGTTAACGGCTTCAACGGTATCTATTGCGGAGTCATTCAAAAGCTCTGTAAGAGCAGTTGCGATCTGCACAGGAGAGCGGCGCAGAGCCTTGCTCAAACGGAAGCAAGGAAATGCAATATCGCCCATATTGCTATCGGGCGGATACTCGAGCATAGCGGCAACGTCTTGTGCATTGAGTTGTGCCTCGGCATTGATTGCGAGAACTGCAGATGCGATTTTTTCGGCAATACGTAATTTAATGGTTTGCATAGAAAATCCTTTCTATTTTTAGTCAACTGTAATATTATACAACAAAATTGGTTGGGTTTCAAGTATAAATATGATTATTTTGCGGTAAGATCAGCAGTTTTTGCACACAAAAACTGCAAAAGTTCGGCTCGTGGGAGCAAAAGCTGTGCACCACGCGTACCGGAGCTGACCGTGATACGCTCAAACTGCAGAGCACTTTCGTGAATGTATGTGGGAAAAGTCTTTTTCATCCCGATGGGTGAAACGCCACCGCGGATGTAACCTGTAAGAGCCAAAAGATCCTTAACGTGGATCATTTCAATGCGTTTGTTTCCCGTAATACTTGCGGCGCGGCGCAGATCGATCTCCTCGGCAACAGGGATACAAAAGACCAAGGGGCCTGTTTTATCTCCTTTTGCCACAAGTGTTTTGAACATTTGCTCGGGCGGAAATCCAAGCTGCTCTGCAATGTGCATACCCGAAAGGTCATTTTCGTCAACCTCGTATTCGAGCACCTCATAAGGAATTTTTGCGGCATCCAAGCGCCGCATCGCGTTTGTTTTTTGCATATTATCTGTATTCCTCTATCATCTCGCGCGCGGCGTTGCGCTGTGCGGCGGTAGGCTCAATGCTACCTAGAATACGCGCAATTTCGTCTACGCGTTCGTCATCGCCGAGAAGCAGAACATCGGTTTCTGCTCTGCCATCGCGCTCGTGTTTGGTAATGCGATAGTGATTATCGGCAAGAGACGCGATCTGCGCGGAGTGCGTAACACAGAGCACCTGTGTTCCCGTTTTGGCGGTCTCTCTGAGCTTAATGCCGATCTTTCGCGAGGTTTTTCCGGACACGCCGGTATCGATCTCATCAAAAATGACAGTATCAACGCCGTCGTGATCGTTGAGAACCGAGCGAAGCGCGAGCATAATACGGGAAAGCTCACCGCCCGAAGCAATTTTAGAAAGCGGCATTAGCGGCTCGCCGGGGTTGGTCGCAATCAAAAATTCAATATCGTCGCCGCCGTGTTCACAAAGGTCGGTGGGATTGATAGCAATTTCAAAGCGAACCTTGGGCATATCCAAGAAAGAGAGCGACTCTGTAACTTGCTTAACAATTTCTTTTGCGGCTTCTTTTCGTTTCTGTCTCAAAACGGTTGCGTGCTTTTCGGCAATTTTAGTGAGCTTTTCAACCTGCTTTTGCAAAGCAGACAGACGCTCGTCAGAGGTTTCTAAAGCATCCAATCGCGCGGCGGCATCTGCACGAAAAGCAAGGACAGCCGCAACATCGGCGCCGTATTTGCGTTTGAGTTTTGCGATTCCCTCAAGGCGACCTTCAATGCGGTCGATGCGCGCGGTGGGATCCTCGTGATCATCATCCATATAAGAACGAACCGTCTCGGCAACATCCTCGATTTCGGATGCGGCAAAGGCGAGACGCGAAGAGAGTGTGTCGGTATCATCGACAAGACCGTTCAACGACTGCAACAAGGTTTCTGCACGGCGGATAACATCGTAAGCATTTCCCTTTTCGGAGTCTCGCAAAAGACGGCAAATCGTGGCTGTTTGCTTGTTGATGCGTTCAAGATTTGCAAGGCGGTCGCGCTCACGCATGAGCGTTTCCTCTTCCCCATCCTTGAGCTTCATAGCGTCGATATCTTCAATTTGGTATTTGAGCATTTCGGAAAGACGCAGCTTTTCGGCACTATCCTGTGAGAGTGCCTGTACCTCTTTGCGACACGCTTTCAGCTCTTCAAAGGCGGTTCGGTAGTCGGCAAGTGCATCTTTTGAAGTGCCGTATGCATCAAGAAGCTCGCGGTGACGGCTCTTTTGCAAGAGATTTTGACTATCCGCTTGCCCTTGGATACTGATGAGCAACCGTGCGATCTCTTTTTGTATCGCTTGTGTGATGATGCGACCGTTCAGGCGCGTTTGTGAGCGACCGTCGATCGTGATGGTACGCGAAAGCATCACAGAGGCATCCTCAACGTCAAAGCCCATCTCGCGGATTTGCTCGATGGCGACATCTGAAAGTTCCTCAAAAACAGCACTGACCATGGCACTCGTCTCGCCCGAGCGAATGATCTCTCGCGAGGTTCGATTGCCAAGGAGCAGGTTGATGCTATCAACGATCATCGATTTACCTGCTCCCGTTTCACCCGTCAGAGCCGAGAACCCCTTTTCAAGGTCTAAATCAGCCCGTCGAATGACAGCTATGTTTTCAATATGTAGTGACGTTAGCATCTTTGCTTTTTATCTGATCATATCACGGAAGCGTTCTGCAATCTTGTGTGCGGCATCCTCGCTGCGCGAAACAAGCAGAATGGTATCGTCTCCTGCAACGCAACCCAGAATATTTTCCAGGTGCATCGAGTCAAGACCAACAGCAACTGCGTTCGCAAGACCTGCATGAGTTTTGAGAACAACAATATTGCAGGCGTAATCGACATGGATAAGTGCATCGATCAGCGCAGAATTAAACTTCATATTGGAAGTAGTTGCCGTTTGCTTGGGAAGAACATAACGATATGTACCCCTGCCCGTGGTCATTTTGGAAATTTTAAGTTCGCGGATATCGCGGGAGACGGTTGCCTGTGTGACCTCAAAGCCACTCTCGCGCAAGCGATCGATCAGTTCATCCTGTGTGTCAATTTCATATTTGGAGATCAGCTCCAACATTTTTTCCTGACGAAGTCTTTTCATATCGTCCTCCTTAGTCGATCTGATTCGATCTCATCTTGGCGCGTAAATTGCTGTAAAAGCTGCTGGGCGTCAGGCGGATGAGATTGGTTTTGAGATCGGATTTTGTAATGCGAACCGTTTGGTTACGGTAAAGTTCAAAATTCATACGACCGTCAACGGTCAAGTAAAGCATCTTTTCTCTCGCGCACGTATTGCGAACCTCGAGCACTGTACTATCTGCGAATATCAAAGGACGTGCGCCAAAGGAGTGTGGACAGATGGGCGTGACACAGAAGCAAGGCACAGCGGGATCGACCACAGCGCCGCCCGCCGACATCGAATAAGCCGTCGAACCTGTGGGAGTTGCAATGATGAGGCCGTCGGCACGATAATTTGCTACGTGCTTGCCGCCCTGCAAAAGCTCTAAATCCACAATGCGCGAAATCGAGCCGTTTGAAATAACGGCATCATTGAGTGCATAACAGAAGGAGCGAAGCTCATTGCCCGAAAACAGTTCAACACGCAGCATTGAACGACGGTCAAGCGTATAGTTCCCCGTAAAGAGCTCATCAAGGCCGTCAAGTCCCGACATTTCAAGCTCTGCCATATATCCGAGTCTGCCAAGATTGATACCAAGAATGGGGGTTCCGCGGTTTGCCGCGCGACGCGCCACCTCAAGGATGGTCCCGTCACCTCCCAAAACGATGATGATATCGGCTTCGGAATAGACAGCTTCCAGTGGCATATACACAAACTCGTCGCGATGCTTACCAACGCGCATCAGCTTTTCTTTGTTGAAAGCGGCAACGAGAATGCGGCAATCCTTGCCCTGCAAGCGGTCTGCCACAACCGTGGCGGCATTCGCCTTTTCGGGAATATTAAAATTGGTGATCAATGCAATTTTTAGCACTGTTATCGCCTCCTCATGCTATTACTTTGCTGTTACTTCAAAAATTTGTTCATCCGAAAGCACCTGACCGTGTGCGTCTTTACGCACAAGATGCAATAAAAATTCACGGTTGCCATCGCCGCCTTCGATAGGTGACGGAATGAGCGCAGTCGGACGAAGTCCTACGCTCTCGGCTGATGTGCATACCCGTTTGATAGCATCGGCGTGTGCGGCTCTGTCGCGCACGATACCGCCTTTGCCGATCATCGCTCTCCCTACCTCAAATTGCGGCTTGACAAGGCAAACGGCCTCGCCATCCTCTGCCATCAGCGCGGGAAAACGCGGGATAATATAGGTTGCGGAAATAAAAGAAACGTCCATCACGATCAAATCTGCAAGCGTGTTATCGATATGCTCGGGAGAAAGATTTCGTGCGTTCAACTTTTCTATGGAAACGACAGCGGGATTGGTAAGCAAGCTTGCAGAGAGTTGTCCCACACCCGCATCAATAGCGTAAACCTTTTGGGCACCGCGTTGCAAAAGGCAATCGGTAAATCCGCCCGTGGATGCGCCGATATCGAGAGCGATTTTCCCTTTTGGATCAATGTCAAAGGCATCAAGTGCCGCTTCCAGCTTCAAACCGCCGCGACCGACATAGCGCACCTCATCGCTAAGTGCCACAAGGACGGTATGCTCTCCGTCATCTATCTGCTGCGCCGCCTTTTGCACAATGCGACCGTCGATAGATACTTTTCCCTCGTCAATCAACATCTGTGCTTTTTTACGGCTGGGAGCATATCCTTTTTCGGTCAAAAAAAGGTCTGCTCTCATAAGATGGATACGTTGAATACGGGAATGAAAGAAAGTGCGATTGCGGTAGCCATTCCTGTAATAAACCCAAAGACGACCTGCAAAGGAGTATGACCGATGAGCTCCTTAAAACGTGTGTCAAAATTTTTATCATCGGATTTGAAAAGTTCCTCTATGATAATGTTAAGTGCACGAGACTGCTTTCCGGTTTCGCGACGAACACCCGTAGCATCGATCATTACGATGATAGCAAGCACGACTGAAATGGCAAAGATAGCCGAATCAAAGCCTTCTCCTATGGCACAGGCGGTGCAAAGAGCCGCAACCGTTGCCGTGTGCGAGCTGGGCATTCCACCCGTTCCAAAAAACAATGTTTTGAAGGAAAACTTCTGTTCCTTGAAAAAGCCGGTAAAGATTTTGAGGAACTGCGCCAAGAGCCACGCGGACATAGCCGATATAAGGTAGTAGTTCGTAATCAAATCTTGCATTTTCTTATTCCTTTTCTTTCTTTATTTGTCACGTACAAGAAGCCACTCTGCCAATGAAGCAAGTGCATCGGAGTCGGGATACTTTTTGATGGCTGCAACAGCCTCGCGAGTCAGTTGTTCCGCATAAAAACGCGCTTCCTCCACCGAATAGAAATTGAGAAACGTGTTCTTTTTGCGTTCTTTGTCGCCACCAACGCTTTTGCCGAGCTGTTCCTCGGTGGCGGTGGCATCGAGAATATCATCAATGATCTGGAAAACCAAACCAATATTTTCGGAGTAGGTGACAACATCTGCCATTGCGGGGTTATCAAAGCGCACGCCTGCCGCGAGCGCGCCAAGCACACAGGATGCACCGATCAATGCGCCTGTTTTGAGTGAGTGAAGCTTGAGAAGGGATTCGAGCCCCATTTCTTTTCCCTCACCCTCAACGTCCATAACTTGACCGCCGATCATACCGTAGCGTCCGGCACAGCCTGCAAGATATGCCACAGCCATAGCGGAGATCTCTGGGCCCGCCTCTGTATTTGTTGCCGCCGCCTCGAATGCCCCCGTCAAAAGCGCATCTCCGGCGAGAAGAGCCATCCCCTCACCAAAAACCTTGTGGTTGCAAGGCTTACCTCGACGAAGATCATCGTCATCCATACAAGGAAGATCGTCGTGAATGAGCGAATATGTGTGGATCATTTCCACAGCGCAAGCAAACGGCAGAGCCGCGGCCTCGTCGCCGCCAAACAAACGGCAGAACTCGATGGTGAGCATTGGACGGATACGCTTGCCACCTGCAAAAAGGCTGTATCGTTCAGCATCTAACAGGATTTTTAAGTCAGGATCATCTGTATAATACCCACGTAAAGCATCCTCGGTCAGAACCGCGTTACGATGCATCAAAAGCTCCAAAGCCTCACTTATCATGCCTTGTCACCTTTGCTTTCAAAATCGGCAAGGGTTATCCCCTCTTCGCCCATCTGCAAAATCTTTACGCTTTGCTCGGCAGACTCCAATTTTTGAGTGCAGAGACGAATGAGCGAGACACCCTCTTCGTAAAGTTTGAGGGATTGGTCAAGCCCTTCGGCGCCCGACTCCAGAAGTCTTGTTATCTCCTCGAGGCGTTCCATTGCCGCCTCAAAGGTTACTGTTTTTTTCGTCATTTTTGTATATCCTTTCGTTGCGATACCGTGGCGCGAACAGAACCGTCCGCCATTCGGATATCCAGCGTGTCGTTATCGTTGATTTGTTTTACACTCGTAATAGATGCGCCGTCTCGGCTGATGGTTGCATATCCTCTTGACAAAACAGACAAGGGATTGAGCGCTTGCAATTTTCCGGCAACCGAAGCGACAGTTTGTTTTCTTTGCAAAAGCGCTTGCCCCACTCCGCGATCCAAGTCTGCTTCATGCTCATCCAAACGCATACGGAAGTTATCCAGCATTTGTTCGGGACGGCTGAATACACGCGACTGCGCGATCTGGTTCAAGATCCGTCTCTCCTGCAAAATCAGCTTTTGCATCGATGTCTGCATCTTTCCGCGGACAGATGCAAAGCCACGCAAAATCTCCCCCATATCGGGAACGGCAATCTCTGCCGCCGCCGAGGGAGTGGGTGCGCGACGGTCTGCTACAAAATCGCAAATGGTAAAGTCGCTCTCGTGCCCAACGGCAGAAATAACGGGAACAGCACAAGATGCGACCGCACGCGCCAAATATTCATCATTAAAGGCCCAAAGGTCTTCGGCGGATCCACCGCCGCGACCGAGAATGATGACATCAACCAACCCTGTCATTGAGAAGAACTCCAGGCCCGAAATGAGCTGTGCGGGAGCTTGTGTTCCCTGCACCTCGCTCGGGTAAAGGATCATCTCAGCGGCAGGAAACCGTCTTCCAAGCACGTTGATGATATCATGCACTGCCGCACCTGAAGGAGATGTGATAACACCAATTCTTCGCGGCATGGGCGGGAGCGGACGCTTGCGGGATTCATCAAACAATCCCTCGGCGGCGAGCTTGCGTTTGAGCTGTTCAAAGCGCATTGCAAGCGAACCTGCGCCATCGGGTTGAAGATCATCTACATAAAGCTGATACTGTCCGCTGCTCTCATACACGGAAACCCGTCCATGGGCGATGACACGCATACCGTCCTCGGGCAAAAAAACCAGGCGCGAGAAGTAGGAACGGAACATCACAGACTTGAGTTGCCCTGCATCATCCTTGAGCGTGAAATAAGCGTGCCCCGACAAATAGAGCTTAAAATTGGATATTTCACCGCGCACAAACACATTGGAAAGCACACGGTCGCCATCGAGAAGCATTTTCAAATATTCATTCAGTTGTGTAACCGACAGCGTTTGTCTTTCCTGCTGCATTGTGCGCTCCTTTCGTCAAATTTTGAGGAACTGCTTTTGGCAAAGCAGAGCAATTCCTGCCGCATTATCCGCAGAAAACTGCGGCTCAGCAAAATATGTGTTTTCCCTCTTGCCAAGGCGCGATTGCAGATAGCGGTTGCTCATCACGCCGCCCGCATAAACGATCGGAAGCGACGGGATGCGTGCATCCAGCTCATTTGTCATTGCAATGAGCGTTTCTGCAATGAACTGTTGGGTAAACGCGGCAACAAGAGTAGCATCGCCACTCTCTTGCAATAGCTTGGTTGCCATATTTTCAAGCCCCGAAAGATTGCAGTATCCGTCCTTTACGGATATGCGCGACCTTGGAATCTTTTTATCATTCTTTTCGGCAAGCTTTTCGAGCTCTTTGCCGCACGGAAATTGCAATCCAAGCATCACGCCTATGCGGTCGATGGCTTGTCCTGCATTGATGTCGGCAGTCGCCGCGAAAAGCTCGATGTCAAATCCACGGGCGGTCGGAGTGGCAAGGAGAACTTCGGTCGTTCCGCCTGAGACGTGAAAAGCTGCGAACCGTTCCCTCTCCAACAGGTGCATTGCTCTTGCCGAGTAGGTTGCCGCCATAATGTGTCCCTCTTGATGTGAAAATCGCAAAAGCGGAATATCTACCGCCGCCGCAAAGCTTTCTGCCGCAGCGATCCCCGAAAGAAAGCACGGCATATAGGAGCCTTCAACAGGTCTTGGCGTTGCAGAAACGCCGATTGCAAGAGGTTTCATTCCCGAGAGCTCTTTGTTAAGACTCTGCATAATGGCAGGCAGATTTTTAACGTGTGCAAAAACTGCATCACTCTGACGAAGTCCACACTCGCCCGCCCTGACAGGAAGCGGAATTTTGAGATTGGCAACGATCTCGCCATCTTTTGTGCAGATCGCCGCCGAGGTCGTATAGTTACTGGTATCGATGCCAATGAAGCATTCGGTCATTATTCTGCCGCCACTTCCAATTCTACCTTTGCGCCATGCAGAACGCCGTTGACGAAGGTACGCATTTTGGGATCGTCATAGGTCTTGACAAGCTCAATAGCCTCGTTGATAGAAACCGCCGCAGGAATATCGTCCATATATTTCATTTCAAAGATACACAGACGAATGGCACTGCGAGATACGGGGGTGATGCGACTCGGCTTCCAACCGTTGGAGTGACGCGCCATGATTTCGTCGATCTCGTCAAGATGTTCTCTGACACCGAAGTATACGCGGCGGATGTATGCATCATCAACGAACTCGCGATCCTCGCGAGAGAGTGCATAGATCTCCTCAGGAGATACCTCGGTATGAAATTCGGTCTCAAAAAGCAGGTGAAAGACCTCGGCTCTTGCTTCTTTTCTTGTAATTGCTGCCATTGCTTGCAATTCCTTTCTCCCATTTGGGGCACATCTTGTCATAAAGGGCACAATACCACATAATAACCCATCTTATATTATTATACAATATTTTTTTAGAATGTCAACAGATAAAATGAATATTCTTTGATTTTTATGCATAAATTGCTGTGCAAATTCTGATGAATGGAGAAAAATCGATTTGAAAAAGCAGGTATTCTCTTGTCGCTTTTTGGCATTTTTGCTCTTTTTGAGCATTCTGTTTGCGATTTTGTTCGGTGTTGCCGAGGCTACACGTCCCAAAAAAGAATTGGATGTTTTGAATAATGAGAATTCTTCCCCACCTAAAACCGTCATTTTGGATGCAGGGCACGGCGGCGAGGACGGCGGTGCATCAAGCAAAGATGGACTCCTTGAAAAAGACCTCAACCTCGCGCTCGCGCTCGCGATGCGTGATATTTTGACAGCAAACGGTGTGAAAGTTGTGTTGACACGTGAGACAGACACACTTCTTTATGACAGAAACGTCGATTTTCAAGGACGTAAAAAGATGCTCGACATGGCGGCACGACTCAAAATTGCACAGGATTCATCCGATGCCGTGTTTATTAGTTTGCACATGAACACCTATCCGCATCCCTCTTGTGAGGGTGTGCAGGTGTGGTATTCGGATAACAATGATGCTTCCTTAGGACTCGCGAAAACCATTCATTCGACCACACAAGAACTCCTGCAACCCGAAAACGATCGCCCCGTAAAGCGGAGCGGCAGCAGTATCTATCTCTTGCATCATTTGGAATGCCCTGCTGTTCTTGTTGAATGTGGATTTCTTTCAAGTCCCGCAGAAGCGGCACTCCTTGGTGATGAAGGTTACCGCCAACAGCTTGCCCTCACCCTTTGTATGGGAATTTTGCGTGGAATTGCATAAAACCTCTTGCAAAAAGGGAGAGGATGCTGTATAATGATGGTAAGTAAAAAAAGAAAGGCCTGATTGTGAAAATGAAAGGACTGAAAACGTTTTACATCTGCTCAGAATGTGAATATAAGAGCGCCAAGTGGCTTGGAAAATGCCCCTCTTGCGGCGCTTGGAACGCCTTTGTTGAGGATGTGCAAGAGATTGCTCCTGTGGCAAATGCTCCCAAGCGCGTAAGCATGATTCCATCTCTTGGCGACAACCACGCAGTTGGCTTTACCGATTTGGAGATTCCCGACTATATGCGTCGTACAACGGGACTTGGTGAGCTTGACCGCGTGCTCGGCGGCGGACTTGTTCATGGGTCTGTTGTGCTTCTTTCGGGCGAGCCCGGCATTGGAAAATCAACACTCCTGATGCAAATTTGCGATTCTCTTGGCGAGAGCCGCCGCGTTTTATACGTTTCGGGTGAGGAGTCGGGCGGTCAGCTCAAGCTCCGCGCAAAGCGGCTTGGCGTGCAAGGCAATTCTCTCTTTATTCTGACCGAATCCAATATTGAAAGCATTCTCAAAGAGGTTGACAAGATCAAGCCCGACGTTATCATCGTCGACTCGATACAGACCATCTATTCCGCATCGGTCAACTCTGCTCCCGGTAGTACCACGCAGGTCAAGGAGACCGCGCTTTCCTTTATCAACAAAGCAAAGAGTGACGGTATTTCGGTCATTATGGTCGGACACGTCAACAAGGAAGGCAGTATTGCAGGCCCCAAGGTGCTTGAACACATGGTGGATGCCGTGCTCTATTTTGAGGGCGAGCGCCAACAAGCATACCGCATCATCCGCGCCATCAAGAACCGCTACGGCTCCACCAATGAAATTGGCGTATTTGAGATGACCGACAAAGGTCTTATCGAGGTGGACAACCCCTCGCAAATGCTGCTCGCGGGCAGACCGAAGAACATTTCGGGCAACTGTGCCGTTTGCACAATAGAGGGCACGCGCCCCATCATTGCCGAAATTCAGGCACTCGTTACCCCCACTGCGTTCCCTGCTCCGCGTCGCACCACAAACGGCATAGATTACAACCGTATGTGCCTTATCATTGCGGTTTTGGAGAAAAGACTCGGACTGAAATTCTATCAAAACGACGTGTATCTCAACGTCATAGGCGGTATGCGTTTGGACGAGCCTGCCACCGACGTAGCACTTGCGATGGCACTCATTTCCTCAATGACAGACCGCATCATCCCCGATGACTTGATCGCCATTGGAGAGCTTGGACTTGCAGGAGAATGTCGCTCCGTCTCCAATTTGGAGCAACGCATCAAGGAAGCGGAACGCCTCGGCTTTAAGCATGCCATCGTTCCCTACCGTAATATTGAGAAGCGTAAAATCGAAACAGAGAGCATCAATATCATTCCCATAAGAGGCATTTATGAAGTGCTGAATATGATGAAGGAGAGCGAGTAATAGTAGCAATAAACCAAGGGAGGATATATGGCAGTTATTTATAAACGTTTTTTAGCAAATGCAATAATTGATGAACGAGAAGGAAGAGGATATAAAATGGATGGCAATGATAAAGACGTTCTAAAACGGATGTGCGACGAGATCAACGAATCATTTCCAGACCATCCATATAAATATCATTATTTAGCGGAAATTAGAATGATAGATCCTCCTGCAGGTGTAAGTTCCATTCTTTTAAAATATATTCATCAATTTGAGTCAGAATCTTGTAGAGCGGTTCTTGTTTCAAGTATTCTTTATGATAAACCGAGAGTCAAAGGGTTGGATAGAATTATTATGGACCTATATAACCATTTTCGAGCGTCTTCTTATTACATGTCAACTCCATCAACTGCTCACATATATTTAAAATATGATAATGCTTTTTCAAAATTAAAATCCTCTAAAATATCTTCTGAACTTGTTGCGTTAATGAAATATCGAAGAGAAGTGTATATTCTTCCTTTTACAGCGATAATGATCGCTCGAAAATGGGCACCAAAAGAGCTTGGTGAAATTATGGCAGCTCACTTAATGAACAAAAATGTAACAAGAGCTGATGTAGGCATGTTAGAAGATGGGGACTATAAGCCTTCATTGGAAGTTATTGTTAGAGAGACCGCATTTACTGCCATAGAGTGTTTGCTATACTATCCATCAGAGGAAAATTTGAAGATTATTATGGAATACACAAATCATCCTAATAAAGAATTGGCAAAATATGCACAAGAGAGTGTAGAAAAGATGGAGACAAAGCTATTGGAAAAAACTCCATTATAATACACTAAAAAACGGAGAGCCACCTCTCCGTTTTTTGTTATTGATTTCGTTGCAGCTGCTGTCTTTTTTCCATCTTCCGCCAACTTATATAACAATACAAATCGTTGACTGCAAATGCAACAAAGCATACCACAACAGAAATGTAGCGGACGTTCTCGATGCTCGCCAAAGTCCAAAGAAGAATCAAAACTAAATCATTTGCCGCGTAAGCAAGCGCAAAATGAGGAGTTCTGCGAAACGTTAAGTAGACCGCAATAAAGCTTGTAGTTACCGAAATCGTGCTCGGTATGAGATTGGCGGTTTGAAAATGAGCCAAAATAAAGTAAAAAGCAACGGTAACAAGTGTTGTAAGTTCCCACATAAATACCTGTTCTTTTTTAGAAATTCGATTGACTGCCACCTCGGATTTTTTACCTTGAAAAGGATGCTTTAGCCAAGCGATCAGAGCAACAACCGCCATCGGCATCGTCATACCAAGATAGGTGATCATTTCGCCATAGTAACGGAAAGTATAGGAAATAATCCCATAAAGAATACTAAAAACGATCATCAGCACTTGCCCAAACGGATTCCCTTTTGCATTAAAAATAAGGGATGTTACTCCAATAAGAGATGCACATAAAGTTAGATAATTTCCCCGATCGAACGCAATAAAAGATATTAGTATTAAAGTCACGGAAGAGCACCATAATGCAATTTCCCCTTTTGAAAAATAAGAAAACAGTTTTTTCATAAACACCTCCAAAAAAGAAGCATCCGTCAACACATCTTCAAAGACCTAACGATGTGTAAACGGATGCTTTTTGCATCTACTACCCGGTGGCAGTATTTTTATTTCTTCAATTTCAAAGTCTTTTCATACGCCGCGGTGACGGCACTCATTGCGGTGGAACGGAACGAGCCTTCCTCAAGTGCGTGCACGCCTGCGATGGTCGTACCACCGGGGCTGCATACGGCATCCTTCAATTCACCCGGATGCTTTCCGCTTTGGAGCAACAGTTCAGCCGCTCCCAAAAGCGTTTGCGCGGCATAAAGATTTGCTTTGTCGCGCGCGAGGCCACATTCTACTGCGCCATCGGCGAGAGCCTCGGCAAAGAGATAAACGAATGCAGGGCCGCATCCCGAAAGTGCACTTGCGGCATCGATCTTATCCTCGGCAATCTCATCGAGCTTGCCCGCTTTTGCAAGTGCCTGCAAAAAGGTGTCGATTTCTTTTTCGGTAACGGCATCGTTTGCGGTATAGAGGATCATTCCCTCGCCAACAGAAACGGGCGTGTTGGGCATAATACGAATGATAGGTGCTTTTGTTTCGCACATCTTCTCCACAGCCGCAATGCTGACGCCTGCCGCCATACTGACAAGCACAAAGCGGTCTTTTCTGTTTTTGAGAATAGGAGAAATTTCTGCAAACAGTCCCTCAAAGCCTTGGGGTTTTACACCTAAAAAGATATATTCAGCATCCTGTGCAACCTGTTCAAGGAGAGCAACACCACAACCAAGAGATTCGGCAAGTGCGGCGGCTCTTTCGATATTGGCATCACAGAGTGCGATCTCGGTGGGATTTGCAGACTTTGCAACGGCTTGTGCCAAAGCTCCGCCCATATTACCGCAACCGATAAAACCAAATTTTATTTTCATAATGAATCCTTCCCCATCAGCGGATCTGTCCGCTTCCGTTGATGACATATTTGTAGGTGGTCAGTTCTTCCAAGCCCATCGGACCTCTTGCGTGGAGCTTTTGGGTGGAAATGCCGATCTCGCATCCGAGACCAAACTCACCGCCATCGGTAAAGCGCGTTGACGCGTTTACGTAAACCGCGGAACTATCCACAGCCGCCGTGAAGTACGCGGCGTTATGTTCATTCTTCGTGATAATCGCATCACTGTGATGTGTTGAATGAAGCGCGATATGCTCTACGGCTTCCTTAACATCCTCTACCACCTTTATTGCGAGAATGTAATTGAGAAATTCGGTGTCGAAGTCTGCATCGGTAGCAGGTGTTCCTTCGATAATTGCGCCCGCTTCGGCATCAACGCGAAACTCTACGGGTGTTTTGCCGTCACGAATACGTGCATCGACAAGGCGCTCCTTTAGGCGAGGTAAAAATTCCTTTGCAACCTTACGACTGACAAGGCAGACCTCTTCTGCATTGCAGACAGAGGGACGCGAGGTTTTTGCGTTTTCGATAATATTCAGTGCCATATCGAGATCGGCATCGGCATCCACGTAAACGTGGCAGATGCCCGTGCCCGTTTGGATGCAAGGCACCTTGGCGTTTTCCACGCAAGCGCGAATAAGTCCTGCACCGCCGCGTGGGATGAGCAGATCAACGTACTCGGTGGCGGTCATCAATTCGTTAGCACCTGCTCGGGTGGTATCCTCGAGAATATTGACAAAGGTTGTGGGAAGTCCGAGGAATGCAAGTCCTTTTTTCAGTGCTTTTACGATGGCGGTTGAAGAACGGTAAGCCTCTTTTCCGCCACGCAGAACACAAACGTTTCCGCTCTTGAGTGCCAATGCCGCCGCATCGGATGTAACGTTGGGGCGGCTCTCGTAAATAATGGCAACCACGCCCATCGGTACACGCATTTTACTGACCTTGATGCCGTTGGGACGGGTGAAGTTATCGGTAATTTTGCCTACGGGATCGGGAAGATCCACAACCTCACGAATTCCTTGTGCCATCCCTTTGATGCGCTCGGGAGTGAGGCGCAAACGGTCGATCATAACCGAATTCATCGTATCTTTTGCGCTTTCTATGTCAGCATTGTTCGCCTCTAAAATGGCTTCCATATTCTCCTCAAGAGCATCTGCCATAGCGAGCAAAGCCTGATTTTTTTCTTGGGTGGAAAGCAGAGCGAGTGCGGGAGCGGCAGCTTTTGCACCTTGCAATATTTCAAGTGTTGTCATATTCTCTCTCCTTTTGAAAAAAAGCGTGTTCCAACGTTCTTCCCATCGAAAAGATCATACAGGAGATTGGGTTCTGCGCCGTTGAGAATGACCATTTCGCATCCCGCGTCTCGGCAAAGCTCGGCGGCGTGGAGCTTGGTTTTCATTCCGCCTGTACCGAGAGCCGAGCCTGCATCCCCTGCAAGTGCCATAATCTCGGGAGTGAGCTCGTCCACATTGTGGATCAGCTTCGCATTGGCGCACTTATGCGGATCTGCGGTATAAAGGCCGTCAATATCCGATAGCAGAACGAGGCGGTCAGCCCCCACGCTTGCGGCAACCATGGCAGAAAGCGTATCATTGTCGCCTACCTTGATCTCATCGGTGGCAATGGTGTCGTTTTCGTTGATAATGGGCAGAACCTCAAGCTCCAAAAGACGGCTAAGCGTATTTTGGAAGTTATGATACCGGTCATCGTGCTTGAAATCAGAGCCCGTTAAAAGGATCTGCGCAACGGTGTGGTGATATTTCTGGAACAAACGGTCATAGGTATACATCAACTCGCATTGCCCCACGGCGGCAGCTGCCTGCTTTGTGGGAATGTCTTGAGGCTTTTCTTTCAGCGATAGCTTACCCACTCCCATACCGATAGCACCGGATGAAACAAGAATGATCTCGCATCCGCTGTTTTTGAGGTCACTGATCACCTTGCACAGCTCCTCAACACGACGAATGTTGAGATGTCCGTTTGCGTGCGCGAGCGTTGATGTACCAATTTTAATTACCACTCTCATTGTTGTGTAATCCTCTCTGTGTAATCTTTTCTACATTATAAACAAAAAAACACCTTTCGTCAAGAGTTATGAAGAAAAAAAGAATGCAGAAATACGATTTCCACACCCTTTTTTGATATTACGTGACGCCAAGAGTAATCTCAACGGTCATTTTTTCGTTTTTTCGATAGAGGTCAAAGGTCACCTTTTGACCGACATAGCATTTGTAAAGCTCGGTTTTGAAGCTTTCGAGATCGGTAATCGTCTTGCCATTAACAGCGCAGATGATGTCTCCCACCTCAACAACGCCGTAAGCACCCGTGCTTTGGGATACCGCCGTTACAAAAAATCCGGGAACAGGAGCGGTATATTCTTCGCCGCCAAACTCAAGTTGGAATTTTTCGCCTTTGGTAATTTCAGAACCCGTAATGCCAACCTTAGGACGGGATTTGGAAACCGACGAAACAAAACCATCGAGTTTTCCTTCCATAATGGCATTCAGCGTGAGGATCGCTTCGTTGATGGGAATAGCATAACCGATGCCCTCGTAGTCACTTATTTTGCGTGTGATAACGCCAATCACCTCGCCGGATGCGTTGCAAAGAGGTCCACCGGAGTTGCCGGGATTGACCTGTGCATCGGTTTGAAGCATCTTCATCTCACTAAAATAAGCAGTTTCTTCAATAGAGATCGTGCGGTTCAAAGCGGAAATAATGCCCTGTGTGGTCGTCCATCCGCCCTCGGCTCCACCGGGGTTGCCAATGGCGATCGCAATGTCGCCAACGGCAAGTGCATCCGAGTTTCCGATCGTTACAGCAGGATATCCCTTGCCATCGATCTTGATAACGGCAAGATCATCCTCGGCGCGGTAACCGATAAGCTTCGCATCAAGCATTTCTCCGTTGTAGAGCGTTACTCTGATCGCTGTTGCAGCAGCTATAACGTGATAGTTTGTTGCAATGTAACCGTCAGTACTGAGGAAAAAGCCTGTGCCGTTGCCGGCAGAATAAGCAGACGCAGCGCTGATAAGAACAACAGAGGGATTGACCGCCTCTGCAACTGCCCCCGTGTTCGTTTGCGGAGTTACAGGCGGAATGCCGCCCCCTTCTCCATACCAAACGATCGTTGCCGCAAGCATTGCAAAAGAGAGCAAGAATACAGCAACAAGGACCGTAACGTAAACGAGTACGCCGTGACGTGAGCGCTTTTCTTTTTCCTCGCGATCGTGAGCGAGTTGGTCATTATAGTTCCAATAAAAGGAATAGGACTGATCAGAAGCCGCATCTTGCTTGGGCTGATTGTTTTGCTTTTCTGACATATCGCTTCTCCTTTTCAAAATTCAATAAGTATCGATTAGTTCAAAAGCTCGAACTTGTAGCCAACGCCCCAAACGGTTTTGAGTATCCATTTATCGGATACCCCCTCAAGCTTTTCGCGCAGGCGCTTTACGTGGACATCAACTGTGCGGGAGTCACCAAGGTAGTCAAAGCCCCAAACCTTGTCAAGGAGCTGGTCACGCGTGAAAACGCGGTTGTAGTTGGATGCCAAAAAATACAAAAGCTCGAGTTCCTTGGGCGGAATATCAACCGAGCGGTTGTTGAGCTTAAGCTCATACTTTTGCAGGCTGATCTCGATGTTTTCAAATTTGATCACTTCCTCTTCACTCTGGCGAGTGCTTGCCTGACAGCGGCGCAGAACTGCCTTAACACGAGCCGAGAGAACCTTGATATCAAAGGGCTTGGTAACGAAATCGTCGGCACCGAGCTCCAAACCGAGAACGGTGTCAAAGGCATCGCTCTTGGCAGTAACCATAATGATGGGCTTGGAAGAAATTTCGCGAATCTCACGGCAAACCTGCCATCCGTCCTTTTTGGGAAGCATAATGTCCAAAAGCACGAGGTCGGGAGAGAAAATCTTAAAATAGTTAAGACCTTCCATACCGTCGGTCGCAATCTTAATATCGTAGCCTTCGTTTTCAAAATAGGATTTGAGCACCTCGGTTACGTTGGAATCATCATCAATAATCAGAATTTTTGTATCGGTCATAGATATTGTTCTCCTTTTTGCCTGTCCAATTCATCGCATACATTATAAAATATAAATGGGGTGATATCGTGACGAAAATATGAATTTTGAAACAATTTGTTCATTTAATGTGATTTTTTCTTGTAACAACATTATAACACAAAATCGAATAAATTGCAAATGGTTTTTGAACATTTTTTTGATTTTTTATATTTTTTGTGCAAAATAACGTGTTTTTTGTCATTTTATAGAAAAACATGCCCGATTTTTGTTCAAAATTCATTAAATGTTATTAACATTTTCTAAAATTCAAATTATAAACGAGAATTTTTGATTTGGCAAAAGTTTTGTAACATTCTTTCCTCACTCAAATTTTGCAAAAGTAAGAAATAATTTCGGCGCGGCTATTGCAAAACTTCTTTCTTTATGATATAATAGATGGGATAAAAAGACAAAGGAGCACAAAACAAATGAAACTTGGTATCGGTGATGACCGACCAAATTTCAGCACTAAAATATATCTCCATAAAAGTCGATAAAGCCTTATGGCACAAGGGATCTTCGGACGTTCAAAAATTCCACTCGATCATAAAACTCCATAAAAATTTATGCAAGTAAATGCGGTTTTGGTGGAGGATTTGGTGGAGCAGGCGAAAAAACGCCTAAAAACACGGCAAAATGGTGTGCCGAAAAAAACATCCGAAAAAGGAACGATGCAACAAAAACAGTCTTGTCTCAAAACTCAATAGATCTGTATAAGACGCTAAAAGCGTGTATCAGAGCTTAACACATTATGTGTTTTGCTTTTGATGCACGCTTTTTCTTTTACCATTTTTTGATTTAGAAAGGAGAAAATTTATGAAACAAACAAAAACAACACATCCGTTTATGGATCATCTTAGAAAAGCAAAGAAACAAAATGCCGAGTTTTTGAGTTGGCTCGCTATGGCAGAGGAGGCATTTGCAAGCGACAATGCTGAACGCGCCTATGAGTATGCTCTGCGTGCCTATGAGAAAACCGAGCGTACCACACTCATCTGCCGTATGATGCCCGCCTACTTCGGAAGACCAAACGCATTCCAAATGATTGAGGACACTATGCTTGAGGTTGTGCCTGTGAAAATCGGTTTTACGAAAGACGGCTGGTTCTGTATGCAGATTCCCGCACTGCTCCCTAAAAAGCAGAAAGGCTCTGTGGACTACATACGAGGAATCCTCTATCCCGCGCTTGAACGGTTCTTCCGAGGAAAGCCAATCGTCCGTTACCGTGATTGCGTGCTGATCTACCGTCACGTTTACAATCGGGATTTCAAGGAACGTCAGCGGCGCGATCATGACAACATCGAAATTAATCTGACGACCGATGCTGTTGCGATGTACGTTCTGCCTGACGATAGTCCTCGAGTTTGCGAGCATTTCTATTGTACTGCGGCAGGCGACGAGGATCGCACAGAGGTCTATATTGTACCGAAATCGGACTTTCAAACGTGGCAGAATGCAGAGCCTACGTTCCCCGAAAATGGCGTTTTTCTGCTTGAAAATCCGCCTGAAAGCATAATCTGACAGATGTAAAAACAACCGATTTTCGCTAAAAATTTCTTACACCTCCCGAAAGCTCGAAAAAGCCTTATAAAACCTGACTTTTCGGGAGATTTTCGTGGGAGCGTTGCGACATTGAGAGCAGTCATCATGTCGCAATTCTCCCGATGACACAATTCTAAAAAATTCTTACATATAAGGAGGAAAACTATATGATGAAAACAATGAAACCGGGCAGTCAGCTCTATCGTTTGATGTGCCTATTATCCGTTGCGGGTGAATATCCCGTGAAATCCTTGCATCTTCTCGGCAACAAGCGTATGTATCGCAAGCTGGTAAAGGATGGGCTGTCGCCGCTGACGGTGAAGAATAGCGTGACGGGCGAAACGTTATCGCTTCCGAAGCTATTCAATCTCTGCGGCAGAAGCAAAACGAAAACCATTCGCCTCTATGCAGGGGCGCTTCCCATACTCACTTGGCTTGGCGAGGGTGAGTATTACGAAAGCATCACTCACGGTTATAGCCTACCGATGAACGCATCACACCTTGACCGAAACCACCGAGTCGGTGAAGCCCTGGCAGTCTGTATGGACGCGGGGATCGAAGTATTGCCGCATAATCTGCCCAAACTCAAAATCGGCAGACGTGCATACCTGATCGCCCCGGGCTCTCCTTTCTTTCTCACAAGTCGCGCAATCAAGCAGATCGGCGGAGAGGACAGCGAGGCAAACAAAACGAATTTTACACGAATGGTCGGTGGGCTATTCGCCGGTAACGATTGTTATTGCGTATTCAATACACGCGATTCCGTGATGAAATGGTCGGGCGAGGGTGAGATGAAGGCGAGAATAAATCTTGAATTTATTTATGAGGCTAATGCGGCGTATAGCGTTGACCGTATCCATTCGGCAATCATTTTCGGGGTTTCACCAGAGATCGCAATGGGCTCGATTGAATCAACCAAGAAGATCAGCCGTAAGGAATATCGATTTGATAGTCAGTTTTTCTACATTCACTATGTTCCGTTAAATGAGTATGGTGCACGATTTTTGAAATTCCTTACTATACCGAATTGGAAAGATGAGCTTTTGCAACTGTTGTTTGATGACGAGGAGCGCACCTTTGGGTGTGGTCGATTTGATTACGATGCTTTGGTCACCTCAGAAGAAGGAAAGAAACACGTTTTATCACTTCTCGATTGTGATCTTACCAGACTGAAACGATTTAAGGAAGCGTTAGCGTTGTATCCGGATGTGCTTGGCGAAATCATCTGTTACGATTGGATGGCAAAGTTCGTGCAAAAGTATATGGAAGGCAGCAATGCTATCATCAAACAAATTTCGTTTGCGTTCGTAGAAAAAGAAGTGCTGAATAACTAAATAAAATGGGAATGGCACACGGCGTTCGCTTTGTGTCATACCCATTTTCGTTTAAATTATCCAGAAAGTAATTTATTGCTTCATACCAAATACCAAATTGGTCTGTTTGCAAAAAATATTTCACCATTAACCGAATGATGCGCATTGTTCATCATTACATATCCATAAAACTTTCCGTTGCCATAACATGGCTTGTAAATTTTAACCCACTTCAAATCTGGATTCTCGTCGTTCGTTACCGTCATACAACCAGATTCGAAATCGTGATACATTGCAAGCTCATACAAGGTAAAACAAGCATCAAAGTTTTCGAGATGTGCTACAGCTGGTTGAAGCCCCGTGACTTCTTCACATTCACCGGTCGATTGTTCGGTAATTGTCGGTTTTTCGATGGTGCAAGATTCAATAATCTCTGATTTAACATCACCGGAAACAACCGTGTTTTGAATATTGTTTTCTATACTTGTGTTGTCATGTGATTTTGTTTCTTGATTTTTAGCTGAGCTCCCTATAGAACGAGCCTCGGGTTGTTTCTTTTTAGATAACCATTTAATAAGCTTGCAAATCAAATACGTTAAGCCGCACATCATTGCGAAGGCTAAAATTACAGCAACGATTTTAGACATCGTAGCAACGACAAGTGCAAGCATTGGGGCAGCACAACATAGAATCAGTACGATAGAAATATATATTCCGATTCGTGTTTTTCCTCCGGATCTTTTTCCAGAGATTAAATGGCACGAATATAAAATGCCAACAAGAAATGTTGCAATTCCAAAAGCTGCTCCCAACAGACCTTTCCAAGCCAATTTATTGACTAGTCCAAAATCTGATAAACTGAAAATTCTCGGAACAAGAGCGCCTACAACAAAAGTTATAAGAATTGCCTGTATCGATTTTTTTACTTTCTTCAAATCATAAATCACCTTCTTTAACAGATTACCTTAATTATACCATATCAGTATGGAAAAACAAGGGTGGCTTGATGAATTTATCTTGAATTTCGCATTATTTACAAATAGTTAAAAATGAGTTTGGTATATCGTCTACCAGAGCGCGCTCCCGGCAGTCTTCTTTTTTCTCATAAGCGGTGCCAAAGAACAATATGCGGAACAGAAAACGTGCAATGTTCCGAATATTGTTCCGTAATTCAAAAATATATAATCACAATTTACCAAATCGTACTTGACTAAACTGAAAATGTGTGCTATAATAGTGTCAACTGATACAAGGAGGCATATTTTTATGTTTATTGGCAGAGAACGTGAGCTGACGGCTTTGAATAGGCTGTACGCTTCGGATAAATTTGAATTTGCGGTTATTTACGGTCGCCGCCGTGTCGGTAAGACGGCGCTGATCAACGAGTTTGTTCGTGACAAAAAAGCGATATATTTTATGGGCGTTGAGAGCAATGCCAAGCAAAATCTTGATAACTTTTCAAAGAGCATACTTGAATACGGTACGGGGTTCTCGCTTGAAACCTCTTTCGCTTCATTCCAGGCGGCTTTGGAGTACGTTTTCAAGATGGCTGAGAATGAGAGGATCGTGCTTGCAATCGACGAGTATCCTTACGTTGCCCGTTCCTCAAAGAGCCTTGCATCCACGCTCCAGCTTCTGATCGATAAATATAAGGATACCTCCAAGCTGATGCTCATTCTTTGCGGCTCGTCCATGTCCTTTATGGAGGATTACGTGCTTTCCTACAAAGCCCCTCTTTACGGAAGAAAGACGGCGCAGATGAAGATCAACCCCTTCGATTTTGAGGAAACCTGCCGTTATTTCCCCAACGCTTCCAGCGAGGACAAAGCCCTCATTTACGGTATCGTCGGCGGAACTCCGCAATACCTCTTGCAGATCGACGATAAGCTCAGCATCGAGGAAAATATCAAGAATACCTATCTGAACCCGACCTCTCCCTTGTTTGAGGAAACGACCAATCTGCTCAAGCAGGAGGTGCGCGAGCCGGCGATCTATAACGCGATCATCACCGCTATTGCAACGGGTGCGTCGCGTATGTCCGAGATTTCCAGCAAGGTAGGCGAGGATACCAACGTATGCTCTATCTATCTAAAAAATCTGCTCTCTCTCGGCATCGTTCAAAAGGAAACGCCCTACGGTGAAAAGGCATCCCGCAAGTCGATCTATTCGGTTGAGGATAATATGTTCCGCTTCTGGTATCGCTTCGTGCCCGAAAACAATTCCATCATCGCGCGCGGCGCATCCGATCTCGCATATAAGCGCATCGAGCCGCATCTGTCCGAGTATATGGGCAGAGTGTTCGAGGAGATCTGCAAGCAGTATCTCTGGAAGCAGCTTCTCTCGGGCAAATGTCCCATTGAGTTTACCTCTCTCGGACGTTGGTGGGGTAACGATTCGAAATCTAAGTCCCAGACCGAGATCGATATTATGGGCGAAGCCGATAAAAACACCGCCCTCTTTGGCGAGTGCAAGTGGACAAACGAAAAGGTTGACGTCGGCGTGCTCGATCTGCTCGTTGAACGTAGCAAACTCTTCCACTACAAGAACGTGCATTACTACCTCTTCGCCAAATCCGGCTTTACCAAGGGCTGCATTGACAAAACAACCGAAATGGGTAACGTAACGCTGGTTGAGTATGAGAAAATGATTTGAGTTTGGGAAAATAAGATGGATAAAGTAAGTATTTTAATTGAATTTTTAAAAAGTCAGCGGATGATTACACCGTTGGAAAAAGATATATTGGATACGTGGAATGAGTATCAGAAAAATCCGCTTGATATGGATTCTGCCAACAGACAAATTGTATCAAATTATGGAAATCATTCTGATATATACGCGAAAGTAAATTCGTTGCCCACAACAGTAAGTAAACCTCGAAATCAAATAACTGAAATTGATCTTCGATATATTCTGGGCGAACAGCTTCTATTTTTAGTGGATAAGAGAAACGGAGAAAACAAAAATGGCAGCATTAAATGAATTGATTGCAAAAATAGAAAATCCCGAGCTTCGTGCGCAGATTCAGGAAGCGGCAAATAAGCTTGCCAAGCAGAAGAAATTCGGTTTGGTATTTGAGGAGCATTTGCCCGAATGTACTCCCCTTTACGACATTCCTGTTAAGAAGGGGGCAACCGTTTCGTTGAAGTCTGGATCGGTCAACACTACCTTCAAGGTATTAAAGATTGAGAACGGTAAGGCTTGGTGTATGCCGAAAAGCGGCAATACAGCAATAGAATATCCCGTTGAAGATCTGGTTGTTACAGCCGAGTTTGGCGAGGCAATCTATCCTTGTCTCAAGCTGTTGGATAGTGTTTGCAATGCTCCCGATAGCGATCTGTGGCATACTCTTATTGAGGCGGATAATTATCACGCGCTCCAGCTTCTCGAATATCTTTATGCGGGTAAAGTTGATTGTATTTATATAGATCCCCCTTATAACTCTGGCGCAACAGATTGGAAGTATAATAACAAATATGTAGATGAAAATGATGAATATAAGCATAGTAAATGGTTATCTTTTATGCAAAAGCGGTTAGAAATAGCCAAACGTTTGCTTAACCCCTATGATTCTATTTTAATTGTTACAATTGATGAAAAAGAATATTTGCATCTTGGATGTTTGCTTGAAGAAATGTTTTCATATGCAAATATTCAAATGGTCAGTAGTGTTATTAATCGTGCAGGTACAGGACGCAAATATGAGTTTTCTCGAACCGATGAATATTTGTTCTTTGTCAGAATAGGTTCTGCTTCTATTGCTTTGGATGGAAGCGAAGGCCAAAATACGCCAGTGGTTTGGGATACTTTACGTAGATCTGGACCAACAAACACATGGAATAAAACAAAAAAGCAGTTCTATCCTGTATTTGTTGATGATAGTACAAAGAAGATCCATTCGGTAGGAGATCCCCTTATTTTTGGAGTGGACAAAATGTGTGATGTTGTTGCTCCTGCTGGGTGTACTGCAGTTTTTCCAATTCGCGATAATGGGATGGAAATGATGTGGGGATGCGTGAAAGAAGAATTTCTCGCTCGTTTAAATAAAGGATATATAAGAGTTGGAAAACACACTCCCAATAAACCGCAGAAATATGTTATCTCATACCTAACTGGAGGAATAATTTCTGACATTGAATCCGGAAAAGCCTTTATTAAAAACATTTGCGATGATGGCAGTGTTAATGCATTTTATTATGAAAGCAAAGAAATCCCTCCAACAACGAATTGGAACAAGCACACTCATGATGCTCAGTGGTTTGGCTCAAACATTGTAAAGTCAATTCTTACACCAAACAGATTTTCTTATCCAAAATCGTTGTATGCAGTTAAAGATTGTTTGTATTATGCAACCGCCAACAAACCCAATGCTTTGATTGTTGATTTCTTTGCCGGTTCGGGTACAACACTTCACGCCACTAATCTTCTTAATGCGGAAGATGGTGGTAAACGTCGTTGTATAATGATAACAAACAATGAGATCAGTGAAGCTGAAAAAAATGAATTTGAAGCACGTGGTATTAAGCAAGGAGACGAAGAATGGGAAAATAAGGGTATAGCGCGATATGTAACATGGCCTCGGACAGTTTGCAGTATTCTTGGCAAAGATGTGAACGGCAATCCCTTAGATGGCGATTATGGTGTTATCGAAGAAGAATATATAATAGACGATGAGGATACTATCGTTTCTAAAAAGACTGGAAAGCCCACTTCAAAAAAAATATATATTAAAAAAGAAGTACAAAAACTTCCCCAATTGGCCGAAATCAAACGATCCGATGGCTTTCATGCAAATGCCGTCTTCTTCAAACTCGGATTTCTTGATAAAACCAAGGTTTCACTTGGTATGCAGTTCAAAGAGCTGTTATCTACTTTGTGGATGAAGGCGGGGGCAGTCGGTGAGTGTCCCACGATTGACAAAAATATACCTGACATACTCATTCTGCCTAAAAACAAAATGGCAATTTTGAATAACGAGAATGCTTTTGCAGAGTTCAAGAATCAGTTGGACGAGCATCCCGAAATTGAGGTTGTTTACCTTGTTACCGATTATGAGGCAGGATTTGTTTCTATGACAAAAGCTCTTGAAGGTAAGAAAACATATCAATTATACCGAGATTATCTCGATAACTTTAGAATAAATGCAGGGAGGAACAGCAGATGAAGGTAGATTTAATATCCTTTCAGGAAAAAGCCGTAAAAGAGTTGCGTCTTGATATTGCGGAAGCTCTTGGTACATATCAGCGCAGGCATAAAACTCAGGTCGTTTCTCTGCAAGCGCCCACCGGTGCCGGTAAAACCATTATTGCCGCAGCATTGATTGAGAACATTTACTTTGGCACAACGATGCCTGATGGAACGACTTATTCCGAGCAACCCGAGGCTATCTTTGTTTGGCTGTCAGATTCTCCGGAATTGAACGAGCAGTCCAAGGCAAAGATTGAGCTAAAAACGAGCAAACTTCGTTTCGGTCAGTGTGTTACAATCTCCGAGGATTCCTTTGATATGGAAATGCTTGAGGACGGCAATATTTATTTTCTTAACACACAGAAAATCAGCCGTAGTGCCAAACTGAGTCAGCATTCCGATTCCCGTCAGTATACGATTTGGGAAACGCTCGATAATACGATTCAGAACAAATCAGATCACTTGTATTTTATCATTGATGAGGCACACCGTGGAGCAAAAAGCAAACGAGAAGCAGGTACCGACACAACCATTATGCAGCGCTTTATCAAGGGCTATGAATATATGGAAAACGGTATTAAGCGCACGATGCGTTCAATGCCCGTAATTCTCGGTATCAGTGCCACAGCAGATAGATTTAACACGTTGGTTGGCAATATAACGAACGTAGGACTCCAAAAGTATGTCATTACTGCCGATGACGTTCGCAGCTCCGGTCTTCTCAAGGATAGAATTGCGATCACTTATCCCGAGGATCCCGAAAAGAATAACGATATGGTGCTTTTGGAAGCCGCCGTGGAAGAATGGCAGAAAAAGTGTCTGAGATGGAAGCAGTATACGACTGAGCAGCACTATGCAAACGTTGATCCTGTTTTCGTAGTTCAGGTTCGTAAAGGAAGCGGCGCTGCGTTGTCGGATACCAACCTTGAAGACGTTCTTGCCAAAATCGAAGAAAAGCTCGGGAAACGATTTGCGCCGGGTGAGGTTGTTCATTGTTTTGGTGAAAATACGACTGTTGAATTAAACGGTCTTAAAATTCCGCACATAAAGGCATCTGAAATTGCTGACGATCACAAGATCAAGGTTGTTTTCTTCAAGGAAGCACTGTCAACGGGATGGGATTGCCCCAGAGCAGAGACCATGATGTCCTTTGCTGTCCGCAATGATCCCACCTATATCGCACAGTTGCTCGGTAGAATGGTTAGAACGCCCTTGCAGATGCGCGTACAGCGCGATGAGTTTTTGAACGACGTAAAGCTCTATTTGCCTTACTTCAACAAGGAAACTGTTAAGCACGTAGTAGAAGAATTGCAAAGCAATGAGGGCGGAGATATTCCTACGGAAATCAACGGCGAATCGCTTGAAGAACCTACCTACGTTACTTGGACGGTTCACACGCCGAGAAACACGCGCCAGCCGGTTGGCGTTCCCGGACAAACGAGCATGTTTGATGCACCCGTTTCAGCCGATACAAGCTCTGTGACACCTGTCACCACTGCACCAACAAGCGATAATCCTTCTGTTCCTTCCCATACTCATTCTGCTCCTGTAGGAGAAAACAATGCACCGGAATATAATCCTCCGATGACCGTTACCGTCCCCGCGCCAAGCACGCCGACTACTCCGTTGTTTACACCGCCCGCACCCGGCAGGCAACTTGTAATTCAAACGGATATTGATCGCGTTGAGATCATTGATTTCATCAATGCACAAGGTTATTTAACGTATTTTATCCGTCATGACCGCATCAATGATTACCTCAAATCGCTTCTTGACCTCGCTGATCTTCTTACACATAACCTTATTTACCAAAATGCGCGTGATGAAGTTATTGATGACGTTCTCGGTTTGATTCGTGCATACGTTGATGAGCTTCACCGCACAGGTAAATATGAGGAACTCGCAAAACAAGTATTGGAATTCAAATTATCGATTCAGGTATTTGATCCATTCGGACAAGCTTTGGTTGATAATTACTTTGACGATCTTACTATGATGTCTGAGAACGACCTTGACAGGCGTGTAAGAGATGCAGATGCCAAGCTTGGACGCTATGGCTTCCCAAGCAAATACGGATATTTGTATTACGATGAAGACGATCCCAATGCTCACAAAATTGACTGTGTGCTCTTTGCCAACGATGATGATTGTAGGACAAAGCTTGGTGAATATGCGAAGAAAAAGCTGAACGAGTTCAGCAAAAAGTATCGTATCGCCATTGTTAGTAAGTCGGATTCCTGCAAGAAAAAATATCACGATATTATGGCGGATAGTGATGTAATCAGCGAGCAGATTTTCGCGATTCCCGAAAATATTTGTGTTCGTGAAGATCCCGAAGGAACTGAATACGATAACCATCTGCTTGCATCTCCCGAAACCGGAATCGCAAAAATCAAGCTGAACGGGTGGGAAAGCTCTCTTATAGAGGAGGAAGCACGCAGAAACGATTTTGTTTGCTGGTTACGTAATCCTTCAAGAGGCACGTGGGCGCTCTGCTTGCCTTATGAAATCGGTGGAGAAAAGAAAGCATTCTATCCAGATTTCTTGGTAGTGCGTAGCGATCCTTATGCTGAGTATGTCGTAGACATTCTTGAGCCCCACGGAAATCAGTATGCGGATAATCTTCCCAAGGCAAAAGCTCTTGCAGAGTATGCAAGAAATGAGAACCGCATTGGCAGAATTCAGTTGATTCACAAGAACAACAATGCCAGCGGAAGTAAGTTCGCTAGATTGGATCTGACCGATATGGTCGTTCGCGACAAAGTGCTTCGCGCTATGACTTCGGACGAGCTGGATCACATCTTTGATACGGATGGAATCGCGGAGTAAAAATCAATTGACTTGTGGGAGAATACAAAATATTATATTCTCCCGCAAAAAACAGACTAATTGGAATAACAACTCAGAGGGCAATTATGAAGATTTCTGAAATCACAATAAAAAATTATCGAAATATTGAGGGAACATCTTTTGAATCTGAAGGAACTACTATTTTCATTGGAGAAAACAATAGTGGTAAAAGCAATATATTGCGTGCATTGTCTCTTCCACTTTACTCCGAGGATAACACGATTTCTAAACATTTAACCTGGGATGACATCAATTCAAAAGCGAGAAACGAGTATTTTAAATATTTGGAAACGCATCGAGATCAAATTGTTGAAGGCTCCCTTTTGTTAGATGATTTTATAAAAAGCATTCCTGTTGTTTCTGTGGAAATTCACTTTACACCTGAAACGGATGAGTTGTATTATGTAAAAGATATAGCTTTCAAAATAGCTAATAACAATATTCAATATGGGCTATTATATCGTTTTACCGTAGATATGCCGTCTAAGCTTTTGGAATCTGTAAAAGAGATTCTATCGGATTCATCTGTAAATATTTCAGATGTTAAGCGTAATCTTCTACCGATTAGTTTGTACACATACTCAATAGTGGTCCCTGAAAAAGAAGCGAAGGTTGCATATGATGTATTGAGATATTTTAAATATACAATGCTCCCCGCAGAAAGAGATGGTTTTTCATATGATAACAGCAAGATTGGATATAAATCTCTTGTAAAACTATTAGAGTCTCGATATAGCAACGAAAATTTAGTTCATATAGAAAAGCAATATCAAACTTTTTTCGACGAAGTAAAAAAGGCCGGAGATGTTGATAGTGTGCTCAATTGGCAGGATTATAGTTCGATTCCTGGAGCAAAGGATTTTATTTCAAGTATTAGCATTTTGCCCAATATGCCGCCGTTGTCAACTATCTTAAATGGAGTAAAACTCGGGTACGCGGATGAAAGCTTGTCATTACAAGGATTGGGGTATAGAAATTTAATATTATTACTCGTGTTGTTAAATTCGTGGAAAGAAAAACAATGTGATACCGTAATAAATGTTTTGATTATGGAAGAGCCCGAAGCACATTTGTGCATCAATAATATTCGATTGATGTGCAGTTTTATTAATGCTTTGACAAAAGACAACAAAAGTGTTCAGCTCATTTTTTCTTCCCATAGCACAGAATTTTTAAATAAACACGCCTTGGAAAGTGTAGTGGTGTTGGATGCAGGAGAAGCGTATGCACTTTCAACAGAACTTAATGATGAAGAACGCAATTATCTTTCCAAAAATCCTAATACCGATATCTACAAATTGTTCTTGTCTCATCGTTGTATATTGGTAGAAGGTATAACTGAAGAATTATTTATTAAGGCATACCAAGCTTCTCAAAGCACACTCGGTGATATTGATGTTCTATCATTTCATAAAGGATTTACAAAAATCATTGAAATATGGCAGAAAACAAACAGTAATTGCCACAAACGTTTAGGAATCGTTAGAGATTATGATAATCAACCCGCCGCACAAGCGAATCACGAGAAATATAATTCGTGCCAATCAATTCTTGTTACAACAACAAAAAATTACACATTGGAACCGGAAATTGTAAAAACTGGAAGCAATTATACCTTATTGCAGAGTAAATATGGAACTCAATTTGGGTGGACAGGATTAACACAAGACCAGTTGTCTGACAAGTGGAAATCTCAAAAAGCAGAAGTTATGCTTACTATTAGCCACGATATTGCTAATGGAAGTTTAGTTGGATTGCAGATGCCAGCACATATACAGGCGATATTTGATTTTATGGCAGGTAAAAAAGATGATAATTAATGTTGCTGGGGCAGGTGCAGGAAAAACAACAGGACTTGCTAAAGAAATCATTGAAAAACACGAACAAAATTCTTCAAATAAAAAAATATTTTGTGTTGCATTTACTAACAATGCAGTAAAGTCTATTAAGGATAAATTATTGTCCCATTATGACGTGATTCCTGAAAACATCATTGTATGTACAATTCATTCCTTTTTGTTCCAAGAATTTGTATCCCCTTACTACTATGTAATTTACAACAAACACTATGGTTCAATTTCCACTATAGAACTTCCCGATAAGCCAGAATTCAAAAATTACAAACTCGCAGAATTGGATAGAAGAAATGTACTTCATATAGAGGCGATACCTGAAAAAGCTAAATGGGTTGTAGTGAAAAAGAGTACTGATAAAAAACTTCAAAAGGATTACAGATCCATTGTTTTGGGAACCTTCAAATCATATTGCCAAACGATATTTGTTGATGAAGCTCAAGATATTGATGGACATATGAAGGAAATTTTTGAAAAACTTGATTCTGAAGGAATTGAGGTAGTACTTAAAGGCGATCCAAAACAAGATATTCGCGGGTATGGTTATTTTAGAGAATTAATCAATGCAAGACCACAATCGGTTATTTATGATGCAACTTGCCATCGTTGTCCAGCTAAACATCTTAAAATCACAAATTCCTTGATTCACAAAAATGAACGCCAAACCTCTGAAAAAACCGGCGGTAGTATAGAGGTTATATTTGAGAGTTCTTGTGATATAGACACTCTGTTATCATCTCAATTTGATTTGAAATACATTTATCAAAAGAACGATCTGTTCGAAACACATAGCAATGTGTTGGAAAGACCATCAAGGTTTGATACACTATATTACGAAATCTATACTATTTTGTGTGAGATTGAGCCTGATGTACAAGTTCGAGAAATTCGATCATACAATTACACCAAGGGAATGATTGATCTCTATAATCAAGGCAAACCCGAAAAACAAATAATAAATCGTTTGGAGACACATACAGGAACACTTTCAAAGCAACAATATGCAAAAGTTAAGGATGCACTGTTAGTTAAACAAACAACTACGTCAAAAAAACATGAGGTTTCTTCAATTGAAAGCATAAAGGGATTAGAGGGGGAACGATGCCTCTTCATACTCACGAGCGAATTAGCACCCTATCTTTTTTTAGATAAAACTGCGGAAAATAAAATAAAAAACGCACTTTATGTTGCCTTGACAAGATCAAAAGAAAAGCTTGTCATTTTAATTTGCAAAGAAGTCGAAAAGGTTTATGATCAATCATCGATAAAAGATTTTTTTACTAAAATAATGACCAGTTAATCATGTCACAAAAAAGGCGAAAAAAAGGCGGAGAATAGCCGATGACAAGTTAAAGTAAATATGTTATAATAGTATCGTCAAAAAGTGTAAGCTTTGATTGGGACGTTGATTTCCAGTTTTAGCTTACACTTTTCATTTTGGCGCAGGCATAGATAGAGCCGCTATCAAGGCGTTTTCGTAACGCTTTCGATAACGGCTTTTTCTTATGCAATTTTTGAAACGAAAATAATTTTCAAAAATTTTTTGAAACGTGATGAGATTTTGCGTCAAAATTCCCACTGTATTAGTAAAGACACTTAAAAGCTCCTTTGAAAAACGGAAAAGTTTAATTAAAAAAATTTAAGTTTTTTTGAAAAAAGGTATAAAAATCGAGAGTTTTAAGTGTGGTTACAGTTGAAAGGCAAACAAACCTGCCTTTCTCCAGACTCAGATTTTAAGCTCGATCTGAGTAAGGTGATAGAAAACTTGAAAGGAGGTGAAGCGCACAGTTTTCTATCAATACAGAATGAGTTTGAGACAGACAAACAAAATACTCCACCACAAACATCACCTAATCAATTATAAGAAAGGAGGCAGATTATAGAGAAGAACAATATCCAAGTGCCTATTCACTTGAAAGCGGCGCTAACTATCAAAGAGGCTGCGGAGTACAGCAATATCGGTATTAACAAGATCGATCAGTTGCTTCGAAAACCAAACTGTACGTTTGTTCTGTTTGTTGGCACAAAGAAGCTCGTCAAACGGAAAGCGTTCGAGGATTTTATTCAAAATACGCTGATTATTTAGGCAAGAGCTATTGAAAAATCTATGCCAATGTGATATAATATAAGTTGTTGCATTGGCTCTTTTTTCGATAGAGAAAGGAGTACAATTTGGGCAAAAATCTAAAAGGCAAAGAAATTGGCAAAGGCATCTGCCAAAGAAAAGATGGTTTATACGTCGCAAGATTTGTAAACCGATATGGAAAACGGTGCGAAAAAAGCTTTCCGGCACTTCCATTAGCGAGAAACTGGCTTGAAGAAGCAAGGTATGCAGACAAGCATTCGGAAGCGTTCCTTCCGTCTAACACAACGGTTGATGAATGGTTTGATTTCTGGATTACAAAGATCGTTGGCGATTTAGCTCCGAACACAATTCGGAACTACCGCGAACGATATATCCGAAACATGAAGCCAATTATCGGACATCTGCGGTTAACGGATGTAAAACAGCTTCACTGCAAACTGGTTGTGAACAGTATGTATGATACATACAAGGGTTCGACCATTCTTCAAACCTACACAACAATGGGAGCTATGTTCAAATCGGCAAGATTAAACGATATGATTGCAAAGCATCCGATGGATGGGTTAAAGGTCAATATACCCATTAGTGATCCAAGCAACATTCGTGCTCTGACGGTTGAAGAACAGGAAAAATTTTTGGAGGTTGCAAAGCGTTCTCATAACTATTATCAGTATGCGCTGTTGTTGGAAACGGGTTTGCGAACGGGAGAATTGATTGGTCTTACCTGGGATGCGATTGATTGGAAGAAACGAACACTTACAGTCAACAAGACCTTAGAGTTCAGACACAAGCAAGGCTCTTGGCGTGCAGGACCGCCCAAAACTCCGCAAAGCTACCGAACGATTCCTCTCACAAAGCGAGCGTATTCGATTCTTGAAATTGTTCATTCAAAAATCGGAGAGAGAAAGGAATCGGAGATGCTGTCACAAACGCTCGACTACATGGATCGTTATACGGGACAAAAATCCACTCTCGTGATGCGGGATCTTGTGTTTATAAACTATAGGACGGGAGCGCCGGCAAAAAACAGTTCCTACGACACACATCTCTACAAGTTATGCGACGAGGCAGGCATCAAGCATTTCTCGATGCACGTCCTTCGTCATACATACGCAACGAGAGCAATCGAACGAGGGATGCCTCCCAAGGTTCTGCAAAAGCTACTCGGTCACGCAAGCATCCAGACAACGATGGACAAATACGTTCACGTAACGGACGATTCTATGGCAAACGCAATCAAACAGTTTGAGGGAGCAAATTCGTCTGAAATCGACGAGATTTGGGAAGACGCTTTCACTTAAATGGTGTACCTCAAAAGTGAAGATTGTCGGCAGAACTCATTAATGGTGTACGGTTTGGTGGAGTAATGGTGGAGTAACCGCTTATCCGTACCCTCGAAAACCCTTGAAAAATAAAGACTTTTAAAGGAGAATAGATAAAAATGAAACTTGGTATCGTGGGACTTCCCAACGTGGGAAAGAGCACGCTCTTCAACGCGCTGACAAACGCAGGCGCAGAATCGGCAAACTATCCTTTTTGCACCATCGAACCCAACGTGGGTGTGGTGACCGTTCCCGACAAACGCCTTGACTTCCTTGCAGATATGCACCATCCCAACAAGTACACCCCTGCCGTCATCGAATTTGTTGACATTGCAGGTCTTGTTAAAGGCGCATCAAAAGGCGAAGGACTTGGTAACCAATTCCTTGGCAATATCCGTGAGGTTGACGCTATTTTGCACGTTGTACGCTGCTTTGAGGATGACAATATTATTCACGTTGACGGCAAGATCAACCCGATGCGTGACCTTGAGACCATCAATCTTGAATTGATCTTCTCGGATATGGAAATTTTGGAGCGTCGCATCGACCGCACCAAAAAAGCAATGAAGGCGGATAAGAAATACGCTACCGAGCTTGCCGTATTTGAAAAGCTGATGGCAGCTCTTGCCGACGGTAAATGCGCGCGCACCGTGGAACTGACCGACGATGAGGAAGCTTGTCTGTATGACACTCCCCTGCTCACCCGCAAGCCCGTCATTTACGTTGCAAACGTCAACGAGGACTACGCCGCATCCGAGCCCAACGACTATGAGGCATACGTCGCACTCAAGGAGTACGCCGCAAGCGAGCACTCGCAAATCATTCCCATTTGTTGTCAAATTGAAGCAGAGATCGCACAGCTTGACGCTGAAGAAAAGGAAATGTTCCTCTCCGATCTCGGCATTGAGGAAAGCGGACTGGATCGCCTCATTAAGGCAAGTTATGCCCTGCTCGGTCTTATCAGCTTCCTGACCGCAGGTCCCGATGAATGCCGCGCCTGGACCATTCGCAAAGGAACCAAGGCCCCCAAGGCAGCAGGAAAGATCCACTCGGATATCGAGCGCGGATTTATTCGTGCAGAAATCGTTGCATTTGACGACCTTGTAAAGCACGGCTCGATGAACGCCGCAAAGGATGCAGGTGTGCTCCGCAGTGAAGGCAAGGAGTACATTATGCAGGATGGAGATATCGTATTCTTCAGATTTAACGTTTAATTGCAAATCAAAAAGAACAGAGATTTTTCGTCTCTGTCCTTTTTGTTTATATACAAACAATTTTAGCAACCTCGGTGATATCCTTGCAGCGATAATCAACCTTTGCGTCGGGATAAAGATCGTCCTCATCCCACAAAAAACCGTACATTCCGGCATTCATTCCGGCAATGGCATCGATCGGGCGGTCGCCAATCATCAGGCAAGTTTTGGGGTCGAGTCCGCAGTGCTCTGCCAAGAACAGAAGAGCATCGGGCGCGGGCTTCATCGGGAACGGATAGGAAGCATCTAACACGAATTCAAAATCGCCTAAAATGCCGATGTTTGCCAAAACCTCTTTTGCGACGGGGCCTGTGTGGGTATAAATATAGTTCTTTTTCCCTGCTTTTTTGGCATTTTGGATGAGTTCAATCGTTTGTGCAAATCCCGGTTGGTTTCTGTAATCTTTGGAATAGGTTTCGACGTAATCTGCATAGAAGCGGTCATATTCTACCTTTTCTTCACCGCCAAGAATACGATACGCATCCGGAACGGTGATTTTGAGCAGTCGATAAACAGCATTGCGATCTTCGGGTACGTCAATATCGTTTTTCTTGCATGCGGCGATAAAAGATTCAATGAAAAGCGGATAGGAATTGACAATGGTTCCGTCAAGGTCAAAAATCAGATTTTCAATCATAGTTAGTCCTTTCTCTTGGGTTCGCGGTCACTTTCGGGATACTGGTTTTTATGGAAGAATCCCGTGTGCTTTACGTCGTGTAAGCCAAGATAATACGCCAATCCACTGATCAAAATAGCGGGGATCGGAGTTAAGAAATAAGAAAACCAATAAGAATTGAGAGGCGCACCGCCCACGGTATTGACAAGAATACCTGCATACATTCCCTGTGCGAACATACAAATCGCCTGTGCTACACCACCGATAGAATCGATGATGGAAATGTTTGGCAACAGCGCACGCAGCATAACGAAGATTGCCAACAAAAAGTTGATGGAATTGGCGCACAAAGATATCAGCGCACCGCGATACGGATTGTTAGTCTTTTTCCCCTGCTCTACCGATACTTTATCCTTAAATCCAATGTCCCAAGCCTTGATGTACAAAAGTACAAGATAAAACAGGATAGAAAGAATACTCGTAACATTGCGCAGAGTGTCGTTATCAATTTTCATTGCCGCCAGAACCAAAGTAAATCCAAACATTGAGATGGCTATTTGGTTGAGCAGCATGGTTACCATATCGTAGGAATGATTTTTGAAAAAGCCTTTCACTTTACCACCTCGCTTGTGTATTTGCATATAGTATAGCGAATTTTCCACTCAAATGCAACTATATATCGCAAAAATTTACAATTTATCAACTAAAACAGCAATATATGTTGTATAATTAAGGTAGTAACGCGGAGGAATGGTATGGCAAACATTATTTCAAAGAGTGAATTTTCTTCCCTCATTCAAGAATACGCATCGTATAAGCGAACCATTCAAGGGTGCTCTCAAAAGACGGTGGATGAATATCTGCTGGATCTGCGCACCTTTTTTCGCTATCTCATAGCAAGAGAAAATGATATTCCCTTCCAATCCGAGGAGTTTTTCAAAATTGACGTCAAGAGCATTGGTTTGGAAGCGCTTGGAAAGATTCGCGCCGAGGATCTTTACGACTATCTCGCCTACGTAACCGACGACCGCGAAAACAAATGGTGCGCGCGTGCGCGAAAGCTTTCTGCCATTCGCTCGCTATATAAATATTTGGTAAACAAGCGGCACTATCTCGAATACAATCCCACCACCGACATTGACTCTCCCAAGGCACAAAAAACGCTCCCCAAGGTGCTCACGCTCAACGAATCGATGCGCCTTTTGGCGGCGGTTGATAACGATAAGGAATCGAAATTTCGTAAGCGCGACTATGCAATTCTCACGCTCTTCCTCAACTGCGGAATGCGTCTTTCCGAGCTTGTTGGCATTGACATCAAGGACATCGACTCAGACCTCACTTCCCTACGTGTTATGGGTAAAGGAAGCAAGGAGCGTGTTATTTACCTCAACGATGCTTGCCAAGCGGCTCTGACCGATTATCTCATCACCCGCATGAGTCAAAAATATGCACACGTTAGCACAAAGGCGGTCTTTTTGAGCCGTTTGGAGCAAAGAATGAGCGTTAAAACCGTGCAGGCAATGGTTTACAAGTACCTCAAGCTTGCAGGACTTGAATCAAAGCATTATTCGGTACATAAGCTCCGCCACACCGCCGCAACACTTATGTATCAATCGGGCAACGTGGACGTTCGCGTACTCAAGGAAATTCTCGGTCACGAACAGCTCAACACTACGCAGATCTACACGCACGTTTCCAATGCTGACATTGAAAAAGCAATGGCACAAAACCCGTTGGCAAACGAAAAATCGAAAAAATAATCAAAGATGCCGCCTCGCAAAAACGAGGCGGCTCCTTTTAGCCTTTTACTTATTAGTTTCAGATAATTCTGTTAAAAAATGTTGAGGATTCTCTAAAAAGCGAAGTGCATCAGATTGGCGAATCATTGTGCATACATTATCTGCAGTAGCGTCTATTGTTTTTTCGTTGTATAGAATTTTAAGGTTGTTAAAGAGTGCAAATCCAGTGATAGCATCTAATTGCTTTTTTGATAAGCTTCTAATGTCCAATCGAACGGAAATTTCATCAATCATCGAATGATAAAAAGCAATTTCCACACAGGTGGCATCCAAATCACCAAACAATTTATCCTCGTCACTCCAACTCACAGCTTCAGGTAATTCAGCGGTTAGAATGGAGATGGACGCATCACTCAATAAGGCATCCAAGTCATAAAGCGTTCCACCTATGGGAATCAGTTGAAAGTGCAGTTGCCAAATAGCCATTTTTACTCCTTAAATCGGTTTAGATAGTTTTTTCCTATGCTTGTTAATAAGAAAATCAACAGGATACAATATGAGAACAAACACCATACACAAATAAACAAACAGATTGCCGATGCGGGTGTAGAGCGTTGTGTGTGTACACATCTCCACCTCGGAGATAGCTATCCCCTTGGTTTCGGGTGCGAGCCAAGCCTTGTGCTCGCCGTGCTCGGTAATGATGGAAGAAATGCCCGTATTTCCCGCACGAACGAGATAGCGTCCACTTTCAATGGCGCGTAGCATCGCTTGTGTTTCGTTTTGATAGGTCTCAACCGATGTTGTGAACCACCAGGAGTCGTTACTCGGGAGCATCATCAGGTTTGCCCCATCCTTGGCGCTTGCGCGTGTCAATTCTTCATAGATGGAGTCAAAGCAGATCAGTCCACCAAGCTTTCCCCATTCGGTTACAAACAGTGCGGTCTCGCTTCCGGGGCTCATATCATCGTCAAGAGCCGACAGTTCAGCAAGCGGCGGAATGAGCGTCATAATCAGATCTCTCATTGGAACATACTCTCCAAACGGCACAAGATGGCGTTTGTGATAGAGATTATCCGAGATTTTGCCGTCCGGCATGACCATATATAAGGTGTTATAGGTTTTTTTGTCCTCTCCGCCATAAAGCGCGCCAACGATAAGCGTAACATCGCACTCGGCAGCAAGATCCGAAACAAACTCTTCCAGAACCGAATAGCGATTCATTCGATATGGGAATATGCTCTCGGGCCAAACGATAATCTCGGCACCATCTTTGGCAGCCTCTCGCGTCATATCGCCATAAACACGCAGCAGCTCGTTGAGAGTACCACCTTTTGCGTCCATATCGACATTGCCTTGGATAGCGGCAACCTTGACCGTTGTGCGTTCTTCATCCTTCTTTTGCATCAATCCATATCCCAAAAGAATGTTTGAAAGCAGAATAACAGCGGCAAGACTTACGCAAAGTGTGGATTTTATCCGCGTTTGATAATTGAGAATGGCATACGCCAACAGTCCGTTGACGATCAAGATCAAAAAACTGACAAAGTAAGGACCAAGCAAGGATGCAGATTGCAAAACAGGCAGATATTCACTTTGCCCGATGCAGAGTCTGCCCCACGGAACACCCGTCCAACCAAATGTTGAGGACCATTCAAAAACGATCCACAATGCCGAAAGAACGACGGGACGCAAAGCAGGCGTGCGATCAAAAACGCCACCACGCTCTAACAGCTTAAAAATAAGAAAGATCAATCCGCCCGGAATGGCCTGCAAAACCGAAAGCCCGATCCATCCCGCTGCTACAACGACCACCGAGGATGCGTTGTCCATTCCCACAAAATCAAGCGGATAGAGACTTAAAAACCAATGGTAAACGATAAAATAGTAAACAAAGATCGTTAAGAATCCGCCCCAATAGATGCGCCACAGGCTTCTCTTTTCATCAGCGCAATAAATGAACGCTCCCAAAAAGAGTGGAATGAGCGTGATCCATTCCAAAAAACCGATCTTTGGAAAGATCAGCGTCAGTGCCGTCAGCGCCACGCCCAAAAGCATTGCAGGCAAAGCTATTTTTTTATATCGCTCGCACATAGGCGCCTCCTTAAGTGAAATCTTTGATAAACCAAACGTCGTTTTGATCGATAGAAAAGGTCTTTCCTTCTAAATACTTCAGCGCGCCTTCGCGCTCTGTTTTGCGAAAGGTCAACCGATAAGCATAAAGCGCTTGGAATTTATATCCCTTGGCGCGATCTTCCTTGTTGACACCGTATTTGCCATCTCCCATCAGCGGATGACCGATGTGAGAAAGATGTGCGCGAATTTGGTGCGTTCTGCCCGTAACAAGTTCTACCTCAAGCAGTGCCGCATCCTTGCGCGCTTTGAGAATATGATATTTCGTAATGATCTCTTTATATCCTGCGCGCGGCGTGTCAATGACATCCACGGTATTGTCAGCACTGTTCTTTTTGAGATAGCCCGTCAGCGTAGCAGACGCTTTTTGCGGAACACCGTGGACGGCACAAATATAGCATTTGCGAAGCTCATCGTTGCGGATCTTCTCATTCATTTCACGCAAAGCCTCTGCGTTTTTTGCGGCAATGACGATACCTCCCGTGTTGCGGTCGATACGGTTGCAAAGCGCAGGAGCGAAGGATTGCTCACTCTCGGGATCATACTCCCCTTTTTGTGCAAGATACGCTTTGACGTGCATAATGAGCGTGTTCTCTGCGGCGGCAGTATCCTCGTGCACAAGCACGCCGGGGCGTTTGTTGAGGAGCATAATGTTTTCATCCTCGTAAACAATATCGAGCTTGGGAACAATGCGAAAAAGTGCGCCGCGATCGGACTCGGGAGATTCAAAAAACTCGTCTCTGATGAAGAGTTGAATCTCGTCTCCCTCGCAAAGCATATACTTTTGTTCGGTGCGGGCGCGGTTGACCTTTATCTTTTTTGTGCGGATATATTTGTACATCAACGACATCGGCAGTCCTTTGACGGCTTTGGATAAAAACTTATCCAAGCGCTGCCCCGCATCGTTGTGTCCAACAACCAAGATTTTCATCTGTACATAATGTGGGGAGCTTGTTCAGCTCCCCGACACTCCTTTTCAGTTTGATTACAGTGTGCCGAAAATACGGTCGCCTGCATCTCCCAAACCGGGAACGATGTATGCGTGCTCGTTGAGACAATCATCAAGAGCGGCGGCATAAATGTCGACATCGGGATGCTTTGCTTGTACTTGGCGAACACCCTCGGGAGCGGCAACCAGGCACATAAAGCGGATCTGCTTACAGCCGCGAGCCTTGAGCATTGTCAAAGCGTCAACAGCAGAGCCACCCGTTGCCAGCATAGGGTCAACAAGGATAACGATTCTCTCATCAATGTCAGGCGGCAGCTTGCAGTAGTATTCCACAGGCAGGTGCGTTTCGGGATCACGGTAAAGACCGATATGCCCTACCTTAGCCACGGGAATGAGGCGTTGCAGACCGTCCACCATTCCAAGACCTGCACGCAGGATGGGTACGATGGCCAGCTTTTTGCCGGAGATCATTTTTGCCTTCATTTTGGTAATGGGAGTTTCGATGGTGACATCCTCTGTGGGAAGATCACGCGTCAATTCATAGCCCATCAGCATTGCGATCTCGTCAAGTAACTCACGAAAATCCTTAGAACCCGTCTTTTTGTTTCTCATAATGGAAAGCTTGTGGGTAATCAAGGGATGATCCATAACAAATAATTCACTCATTGTTCTGCCTCCTTTTGCAAGCATATTGCTTTTTCTACCTCATTATACAACTCTTTTTTGCTTTTTTCAAGTCTAAAATGCAAATTCAGTGTAATTTTTTGCGTTTTTTTATTTACTTTTCTCCAAAAGCGTGTTAAAATAATGATAATACAAACATCATCATTATATTGTGCCGCCGCGTGGCGGCGGAATGGAGATTATTATGCCACATTCTCCCGCAACCGTCGGTATTTGCACCCTCGGGTGTAAGGTCAATCAATATGAATCGGAAGCTATCGCCGAGGGACTCATTGCCCGTGGCTTTTCGGTCGTTCCGTTTACACAGGCCCCCGATGCTTACATCATCAATACCTGCACTGTAACGGCAGAATCCGACAGAAAGGCGCGCCAGCTGATCCGTCGCGTCATCAAGACCAATCCTGCGGCATATATCCTCGTTACGGGATGTATGGCAGAGGTGTTTTCCGATAAGATCTCCAAAATTGCGGGAGTTGACTACATTTGTGGAAACGGGCGCAAGCTGCAAGTAATCGAGGCTCTTGAAAACTTGTTTGAAAAAGGATGCAAAAATGCATCTGCCGAAATTGTCCTTTCGCCTCTTGACAAATTTGAAACGATGCAAATCGCAAAATTTGATCGCACACGCGCATACATCAAAATTGAGGACGGTTGCGAGAACCGTTGCACCTATTGCATCATTCCCGAAGCGCGTGGAAAGGTGCGCTCCAAATCTCCTGCCGATATTCTTGCCGAAGTTCGGGCATTTACCGAGGGTGGATGCCGCGAGGTCGTTTTAACGGGTATTGAAACGGCATCTTACGGACGTGATTTTGATAACGGCTACCGTTTGGCAGACCTTTTGGAAGAGGTAGATGCAATCCCAAACATAGGTCGCGTGCGTCTCGGCTCGCTTGATCCCTCTTTGATGAAGCAGGATTTTGTTGATCGCATCTCAAGGCTGAAATCCCTGACACCGCATTTTCATCTTTCTATGCAAAGCGGATCGGATAAAATTCTTGCCTTGATGAAGCGCAAATATAACCGCAAAATGGCGCTTGACGGAATGGAACGCCTGCGCGCGGCGATGCCGAGTGTTCAGTTTACCACGGACATTATCGTCGGCTTTCCCGGTGAAACTGAGGAAGACTTTGCGCTGACTGTTGATTTTGCAAAAAAAGCAAAGTTTTTGATGATTCACGTCTTTCCATATTCCGAAAGACGCGGTACTGTTGCCGCAACACTGCCCGGAAGGGTTCCGGAAGAGATCCGCCATCAGCGCGTGCGCGAATTGAGCGCCGTTCAAGCTGAGATCCAAAAAGAGATTTTGGATTCTTACACAAACACTGCCGTGGATGTACTGTTTGAAACCTATGCAGATGGCATTATGACGGGACACACCGACACCTTTGTGGAAGTCACCTGCCCCACGCCTCATTCTCTACAATCACAGCTTCACACGGTTTACATCACGGGCAACGACGGCAAAAAATGCACGGGCACGCTTTGTCCCAAAACCATTGACCAAGGAGGTAAATGATATGACGTATCACTCCGTCATTCGCAATTTTGCAAATATCGGTATGCCGCAAGCCGAGAAGCTGCGCGAGCTGCTTTCTCTCTCTATGTCTACCGAAATGCTGAAATTCTGCGGAACATATTATAAAAATCAAGTCAAGCGCGATCCCTTTGTTGACGAGCTTAAAATGTTGGATATGCTGATAAGCGCCCGAGAGTGCGATGGCTCTTTTGCAGTTTTGACCGAGCTTTTGACAAATGATGCTTTTGTGGCTCGCACCTATGCAGATCTGCTCAAAAAGCGTAAGCAGCTCTATCCAAACCTCTCGCGCCCTTGCAATCTTGTCGAGGCAGCAAGCATGGCAAGTGAATATATTCGCCGCGCAAAAGGCGAGACTGTAACTACACATTTATTACCTTCTGTTGAAAATATCCGTGACGGCATCACCTATCCCGATGCCTCTTGTGTTGCCGCTCCGAATTCTACCTATCGGCTCCGTCTGCTCCCGCTTGCCCGCACAGAAATAGCCGAAGCAGATGTACTGATTTTGATGTCTCCCGTGGACGGTGATGCACCTAGCACATTCCGCCGCAAGACTTCCGCTCTTTTGCGCGACAAGGAGTTGATGCAATATGTAAAAGGTGTTTCATGCGTTGGACACGGCGGTATTTTGCGCCAGCTCTTGGATATGACGGATGGCGTTCTCATTCAACTCTCCGCACTCTCTCCCTTTGGGGTTTCCGTTCCCGCAACGACTTTGTGCGATGGCTTTAGCGGATGCTATATTCTGCGTGTCGCGCCGCATCAATGGAATATTGTTGCCAACCTTTTGGCAAAAGGCAGTGTTTTGGCACTTCCCTTTGCATCGATCAAAAAAGAACCCCAATTTGTTTTTGCACGTGATAAAAAATCAACATTTGCCCTCGATGCGTACTTTTTACGTACGCTCAACCGTTACAAAGCAACTTCGGCAAAGCTTGGCGATGAATCTGCCCTGTCGCCCGACGTGATTTTCTTTGGCGGAATCGGTGGTGGCAGGTGCACCTATCTCGCTCCCGAGATGTCTGCGCAGATCGGCGAGGTGGTAGACATCAATTCAACCGCTTGCGTGGCGGCATCTTCCGCTCCCGCAAACGCTCCATACAAGACAGCACTTTGGACTATTCTTGCCCCCACTGCATCGCTTTGCGCGTGCGGTGTACCGTATAGCAATCAAGTGCTCTCCCTTGCTTTGGAATTTCCTGAAGATCTGAGTGATGCCAAAACCGTTGGTAAATGTATGTCTGCTGTTCTTGGTCTTTATCGCGCGCAAACAGAGCTTGGACTTGCCACAGCAGGTCGCGTATCCGTTCGCGGTGTTAAAGGCTTAAATACACCATCCGTCTCGGTGTGGACAATGGCACAGGAAGCAAAGAAAGTGGCAAATACCTTTACTAAGTCAGGCGCTCTTGTGTATGCTGTTTCACCCGCGCTTGATGCCGACGGCCTTCCCGATTTTTCTGCCCTGCGACAAATGTTTCATCAAATAACGAAGTTTGCAAATGAGGGAAAGATTCTTTCCTCACGTGTTCTTGTCGGTGAAGCGATTACCGACGGTATTCGCAAAATGAGCGACACACACACTTGCGTCATAAAGGATGGTGCCGCAGCCGCCGGTGATAAGCTCCCCTTGTGTATCTTGATCGAGTCCGAGGACGTTCTCCCTCTGCGTTGCATTGGCAAGGTACACCCATACAAGCGTCTGCCAAAGGCAGATATTGAGCTTCCCGAACGCACAGACCTCATCGCCTGCGAGCGTCCCGAAATCGTCATTGTTTCCACCCTCTCCGATAGCAATGCAATGGCGCTTGCCGCATTCTTGAAAGACCGCGGAGCGAATGTCTCCCTCTTCTCAGAACCTCAAAAAGATGCTGTGGCGCTCTCGCGTGCTATCCTGACAACGCAAACCCTTATTCTTTGCCCGGGCGCAAAAATACCGAAAACAAAGCAGATGGACTTCGCCTTGGATACGCTTCACCACGCGGGCGGGATTTTCCTCTCGCTTTCCAAAAATGCCGTGCACGATGGCTTCGTTTCCATCAAAAACGGTATTGACGAGGAAATTTTGAAAAAAATCTGCCTGTAATGGCAAAAAAGATAAAAAAATTATAAAAAAATCGAAAAAAACTCTTGCTTTTTTGAAAAATGTATGGTATAATAATTGTCGTTTGAAGTATGGAATCAGCTATGCCGTTCCTTTTTCGGCATGAGCAAGTCTTAAGGAGGTCGCTAAAATGGCAAAATGTTGTATCTGCAGTAAGGGCGTTGTGTTCGGTCAAAACGTTTCTCACTCTCATCGCAAAACCAACAGAACTTGGAAGCCCAACATTCGCAAAGTAAAGTTGGAAGGCAGCAAAGCAATCTACGTTTGTTCTCGTTGCCTGCGCACCATGAAGAAGGCTTAATCTGAATGTGCAAATAAAGTAAGGCAGACACGGCGTGTCTGCCCTTTATTTTAGGAGATTGATATGCTTGCTGTAACAAATCATTCTTTCCCTCGTGAAGCCGAAGAGGCACTTAAAAAATTCGGTCATCGCACGCTTCGCCTGCCGCCGCATCCAAATCTGCCAAAACCCGTAGCATCACACCCCGATATGTTTCTCTTCTTTGCACCTGATGCAATCCTTTGTACCAAAAGTTATTATGAGATTGCCACGCGAGAATTAGAAGAAATATCCGCGGCTTACAGTGCCCCCATTCGTTTGATTGATAAAGAATACGGAGGCGAATATCCCCGTGATGTTCTGCTCAATGCTCTGCCGTTGGGTAAGCATCTCTTTTGCAACACAAAAACAGTCGCAAGAGAATTGCTTAAGTTGAATCTCACACTCTGCCACGTCAACCAAGGATATACCAAATGCTCGGTTCTGCCCATCGGAGAAAAAGCACTGATTACAGCGGATGCTTCGATTGCCGCGTGTGCAAAAGAATATGGCATTGATGTTTTGAAAATACAAGAAGGACACATCACGCTTTCGGGTTATGATTACGGCTTCATTGGCGGATGTGCAAGCTTTGCTCCGCGCGACAATATGAAAAGCGTGTTTTTCTGCGGAGATGTCTCTCGGCATCCCGATTACAATAGAATAAAAAGTTTTTGCCAAGTTTATGACATTGGTACAGTATCTCTTTGCAATACTGATTTGTGTGACATTGGAACGATTTTTATGATCTGATAAGGAGACTGTTGTTATGGAAAAAGAAAAGATCGCTCGCATCAACGAGCTTGCAAAAAAGTCCAAGGAAGTAGGACTGAGTGAAGAAGAAGCCGCCGAGCAAAAGGCTCTGCGTGCCGAATATATCGCCGAATTTCGCGCAAGCTTTACGGGAATTTTGGAGAATACCGTCATTCAGTATCCCGATGGCTCACGTCAAAGCCTTCCCGACATGCGTGACGCCAAGAAAAACGAGAAAAAATAATTATTATAGGTAAGAATTTGAAATAAACCTCTTTACAAAAGAAACACAGCGTGTTATAATATAATCGAAGAGTTATGTCTACACGCGTATTGACCGAGGAATGAATATGAAAAACAAAAGCACAGTTTATACCACCTGCGCGGCACAGACCGAGCAATGCGGTGCAGAGCTTGCAACCTCTCTTTTGCAGGATGCGACTCTTCCCCGCTTTGTTGCGCTTTTTGGCGACCTTGGCGTTGGTAAAACGGCATTTGTACGTGGGTTCGCTTCGGTCGTTGCTCCCGGCGCTCTCGTGCGCTCCCCTACCTTTTCCTTGGTAAACGAGTACCGAGCACGCCCATTCTCACTTTTCCATTTTGATATGTACCGCATTGAGAGCGAGGATGATCTGCTCTCCATCGGCTTTGACGACTATCTGATGCGCGACGGCTTTTGCCTTGTTGAATGGAGCGAGAATATTTTGGAGTTTATTCCCGATGACTGCGTTCGCGTAAGCATTGAAAAGGATGATCCCACAAACACAGATCACCGCCGCATCACCATTTCGTTCTCTAAGGAGGGTGCATAATTGAAGATCTTAGCACTTGACAGCACCGCGAAGGTCGCGTCAGTCGCTCTTTGCGAGGACGAGCATCTTTTGGGTGAGCTTACTCTGAACAACGGAAACACACACAGCCAAACGCTTCTTCCAATGGTTGAATTTTTACTCGATAAATTTGATCTTTCCCCCGCAGATATTGATCTGTTTGCAGCGGCGGCAGGTCCCGGCTCCTTTACGGGCGTTCGCATCGGTGCGGCAACCGTCAAGGGCTTGGCATTCGGCAAGGATACGCCCTGTGCGGGTGTTTCCACTTTGGAAGCACTGGCCTACAATCTTTGCGATCACGACGGTCTTATCTGCCCCGTGATGAATGCAAGACGTCAGCAGGTCTATACCGCTCTCTTCCGCGCAAAAGATGGCGTGCTTGAGAGATTGATGCCAGACTCTGCGATTGCGATCACGGAGCTTGACCAAAGACTTTCTGTTTTTGAAGAGCCCGTTCGCTTGTGCGGCGACGGATATGATGTTACTCTGCCGCTTTTGACACACGCTGTCATCCCGACATCGGAGCGTTACCGCCATCAAAGTGCCTACTCCGTGGCACAGGTGGCAAGAAGAATGTATGCATCGGGTGAGCTTTGCACCGATATTACGCTGTCCCCCATTTATCTGCGCCTTTCCCAAGCCGAGCGCGAACGCGCCGAGCGGATGGGTGTGGATACAGGAATATAGAAAAGAGGCAACCAAAATGAATAATAAAAAGATCACCGTTGGCTGTGACCACGCAGGTTTTGGACTCAAAAAGATCGTGATCGCTCACCTTGAGGAGCGCGGATATGAGGTTCTTGACGTGGGAACACACTCAACGGATAGCTGTGACTATCCCCAAATTGCACATGAGTTGTGCAAAAATATTCAAGACGGTATCACCGATCTCGGTATCCTCATTTGCGGAACGGGCATCGGTATGTCGATGGCCGCAAACAAGCACCGCGGCATCCGCGCCGCCGCTTGCTCCGATACCTTTAGTGCACGCCTGACGCGTATGCACAACGATGCAAACGTTCTCTGCTTTGGCGAGCGCGTAGTCGGTATGGGAATGGCACTCGAGCTGGTTGATGCATTTGTCGACGCCGAATTTGAGGGCGGCAAGCACGGACGCCGTGTGGATATGATCACACAAATCGAAGCCTCTGAATCAAACGCTTGATTCTTTTCAATATATATTTGGTTTGAAAGGACGGAACTTCTCTATGAGCAAGTTGCAACAAATTGTAGAAACAGTACACAAGTATCTTCCCGATTCTGCCACTTCGGCTGTCATTCTGGCGGCAGGTAGTTCCAAGCGTATGGGAAGCATCGATAAGCTTTTCTATCGTATCAACGGTGTTCCTGTATTGGCACACACTCTGATCGCATACGAAAAGTCCCCTCTCATCCGCGAGATCGTTGTGGTTGCTAAGCCCGAGGATTTTGGCAAAATTCGTGAGTTGAAGCACAAATACGGCATTACCAAAATGACACATTTGGTAAACGGCGGTGAGACACGTCAGGAATCTGCCAAGAACGGCATTGAAAGACTTGGTAATGACGTAAAATACGTTGCCATTGCCGACGGTGCACGTTGTTTGACTACACCCACACAGATCACCAAGGTTTGTCTGAGTGCTTACCGTCAGATGGCCGCTTGTGCCGCTCACAAGGTAACCGATACCGTTAAACGCGCAACTGTTCTGCACAACACGACCGAAACCATTGATCGCAAGGATCTTTGGGAGATGCAAACGCCTCAGGTGTTCAACACCTCTCTTTACAAGGCCGCTATGATCCGTGCCGAGGAAAACAACCTCAAGGCAACCGATGATGCTACCCTGATCGAAGGTCTTGGCTATCGCGTACATCTGATCGAGTGCGGCATTGGTAACATCAAGATCACGACCGTTGAGGATATTCCTTTTGCTGAGGCTGTTCTCAATTATCGCAACACCAAAAAACAAGTATAATGTACAATTTTCGCATAGGTCACGGCTATGATGTGCACAGGCTTGTCCCCGAAAGAGCCTTGATCTTGGGCGGTGTTACGATCCCCTTTGAAAAAGGACTCTTGGGGCACTCGGATGCCGATGCGCTTCTGCATGCCATCTGTGATTCCCTTCTTGGCGCCCTGGCTCTTGGTGATATAGGAAAACACTTTCCCGACAGCGATGCACAGTACGAAAATATCGATAGCCGCATCCTGCTTTCCCGTACGGCAGAGCTGATACGCGAAAAAGGATGGCAGATCGGCAACATCGATGCGACCGTTGTGGCACAGGCACCGCGTCTTTCTCCCTACATTCAAGAAATGCGAGAGAACATTGCCGCTGCACTGGAGCTTCCCCTTGATGCCGTGAGCGTCAAAGCCACCACCGAGGAACACCTCGGCTTTACCGGAGAGGGACTTGGCATTGCGGCACACGCCGTCAGCCTCCTTTTTCGCGCGTAAAGAAAGTATCCGCAACAGCGGAAGATAATCTTCAGACATCCCGCATTTTCTCATTCCCATCCGCGCGCGTGATACGAATCCTTGGTAGTATTTTATGCTGTCTTTCCCTGTTTTGACAAAATTCTACACGCATTCTGCATTCTTTGCAAGAAAGGATTGTTTATGATTTATATTGCGCCCTCTTTGTTGGCGGCTGATTTCGCCAATTTGCAATCGGAAGTCAAGCAGATGGCCGATGCCGGTGCCAATTATCTTCATTTAGACGTAATGGACGGTGCTTTTGTACCCAACATCAGCTTTGGTGCTCCCATTATTGCCGCTCTGCGTCCTCACAGCAATCTCATCTTTGACGTGCACTTGATGATCAACGAACCCATTCGTTACATAGACGACTTTGTAAGGGCCGGTGCTGATATTATTACTGTTCATTTGGAAGCCTGTCAAGACATCGACGCTACCATTGCAGACATCAAACGTCGCGAGATGCGTTGCGGTTTGGCGATCTCACCTGCAACTCCCGTGGAGCGTCTGTTGCCTTATCTTCCCAAAATCGATATGGCGCTCATTATGACGGTCGTTCCCGGCTTTGGCGGTCAGGCGCTCATTCCCGAGACATTGGAAAAGGTGCGCACCGTTCGACGCTATGCGCAAAATATGGGACTCAAGCTAGACATTGAGGTAGACGGCGGTATTAAGACCGAGAACGTACATCTTGTTACCGAGGCGGGTGCGAATATCATTGTTGCAGGCTCTTCCATCTTTGGTGCAAAAAAGCCGCGCGAGGTCATTACAGGTATGAAAAAGATCGCTGAGAAATACCCTTGGCAAGAAAAATAATGATGAAAACCAATAAAAAGGCTGCCATGACAGCCTTTTTTTGTGGAAATCTTGACATTTTCTTCATATTATGATATAATATAAGCCCTATTTTAGAGAAAGGAGACAGAATATGCTGGACAGATTGCACGAATTGTTAGCAGAGATGCCCCCGGTTGCAACGGTGATCATTTCGATTGCCTGTATGCTCTTTTTCGGGTTCGCTATGACGCGCCTGACAAAGCTCTTGCGACTACCAAACGTAACAGCCTACATTTTAGCAGGTATTCTCATTGGTCCCTATTGCCTTGACCTCATTCCCTCGGACGTAGTGCAAGGAATGGATTTCCTTTCGGATATTGCGCTCGCTCTGATCTCCTTTACAACAGGTGAATTTTTCAAAGTCTCAATTCTAAAAAAGAATGGCCCGCGCGTAGCTCTCATCACCCTCTTTGAGGCAGGCATAGCTTCGATAGTGATCTTTGTTCTTTCCTATTTTATTCTGCGCTTGCAACTTGGATTTTCCATTGTATTGTCGGCTCTTGCCGCTGCAACTGCTCCTGCTTCAACAATGATGACCATTCGTCAAACAGGTGCCAAAGGAGACTTTGTCAACACGCTCTTGCAAGTGGTAGCACTTGATAACATTGTCGCCCTTCTTGCGTACGGCATTGCCATCTCGGTAGCGGTCGCGCTCGGCTCTGGTGAAAGCATTTCGGCAAACAGCGTGCTGATGCCTCTGCTCTCCAATTTGGGCGTTCTCGTCCTTGGCGGCGTCTTTGGCTTATTTATGAAGCTGTTGATGCCGAAAAAACGCTCGACAGACAACCGTTTGATCATTTCTATCGCACTTTTGTTTGCTTTCTGCGGCATTTGCGCGTTGTTTGACATCTCTCCGCTCTTGGGTTGCATGTCGATGGGTACTGTTTACATCAACATCTCGGGCGATGATAAGCTATTCAAGCAGCTCAACTATTTCAGCCCCCCCATTCTGCTTTTGTTCTTTGTACGTTCCAGCGTTAATTTCCGTTTGGATACGCTCTTCTCCTCTGTCGGCTCGATCGGTGCGATGCCACTTATTGCAGTCGGTTTGCTCTACTTTGGCGTGCGTATTCTTGGAAAATACACCGGTGCGTTTCTCGGCTCGATGCTTGCCGGAAAGGAAAAACGCGTGCGAAATCTCTTGGGCTTGGCGCTCATTCCGCAAGCAGGCGTTGCCATTCCTTTAGCAGCTATGGGTGCGCGTGCCCTTGGCGGTGAGATCGGAATCGCACTCGAGACCGTTATTTTGGCTTCTGCCATTCTGTATGAGATCGTTGGCCCCGCGTGTGCAAAGCTTTCACTTTATTATTCGGGCGCGTACTCCAACAAGCTTGAGGATCTCGTCCCCGTTGAAGAGGTCGACATTGCGGGCAAGCCCAAAACAGAGGTCGAATTGCTCATTGAACGGATCCAAAAGATTCAAGAGCAGATCCCCCCGGCTACCGCTTTTAACGAAGAAAATGAAGAAGCCTTTGACGAGGCAGCCGAAGAACATTATGCTGCTACACGTCCCTCGATGCGGCATCTTCACAGCAACAAAAAATAAAGGAGAATTGTTATGATCGATCCGATTGCAAATTTACTTGGTACCTGGGCTACCGAGCTCAACGCCTTTTCCATCATTTTGCGTATTGCCCTCTCGCTTTTACTCTCTGCCTATCTCGGCTTTGAGCGTTCAACAAAGCGTCACGCGGCAGGACTCCGTACCTTTATGGTGGTCTCGCTTGCAACTACCATTGCAATGCTGCTTGATCTGTATCTTTTGAACGGTTCCGAAAGCGGTCTTTACCTCATTTCGGCGGCAAGCATTGTCTCTGTTGCCATCATTACCGTCAATTCCATTTTGTATAGCTCCCGTAGCCAGATCAAGGGCTTGACAACATCTGTTGCTCTTTGGGCGAGTGCCGTTCTTGGTCTTTGCATCGGAGCAGGATTCTATACCGTCACCCTTGTTTCTTACTTTGCTTTCATTTGCACCCTTTCGGTCTTTCCACGTATGGAGCGTTATTTCAAAAACCGCTCCAACCACTTTGAGGTGCATTTGGAGCTTAAAAATATTGCATATCTTCAAAACTTTGTTACCACCATTCGCGAGCTTGGGATGAAGATCGACGATATTGAAATGAACACCGCATATCAACATTCGGGACTCAGCGTGTATTCAATTTCGATCTCGATCAGCAGTCAGGAGCTTAAAAAATACAAAACGCACAGCCAAATTATTGAGGCTCTCCGCTCACTTGATTACATCTATCACATTGAAGAAATGGTCTAAAAAATATGCCCTGCGTGATAAGCACGCAGGGCTTTTTGTTTGGTTTATTTTGCTGTTGCTTCTTTCTTTTCAACAATCTTTTTGATAACAAAGAGAGTTGCGATCGTGAGAACAACACCGATGGGCAGACAGATCCACGCATTTTGAATGAATCCGGCAAGGATAAACATCACAAAGGATATACCTGCCACGGTAATAGCATAAGGCATTTGCGTAGAAACGTGGTTGAGGTGGTTACACTCGGCACCTGCTGAGGACATAATGGTCGTATCCGAGATGGGCGAGCAGTGGTCACCGCAAACAGCGCCTGCAAGACATGCGGACATACTGATGATAAGAATGGGATCGCCTGCGTTGAACATATAGGTAACGATCGGGATCAGGATACCGAAGGTTCCCCAAGAGGTACCGGTTGCAAACGCGAGCACGCAAGCAACAAGGAAGATGATGGCAGGCAGGAAGAGGTTGAGTCCTGCGGCAGCACTGTTCATCAGGTCTGCTACGAAATACTTAGCGCCCATAAGGGATGTGATGTTCTTAAGTGCTGTTGCAAAGGTGAGAATGAGGATAGCAGGAACCATTGCGATAAATCCGTCGGGGATGGCATCCATCATTTCCTTCATTGACATAGAACGGCGGAAGGCATAGTAGATCATTGCAATCACCAATGTGATCAAGCCGCCCCAAGGAAGTGCCACGGTTGCATCGGTGTTCGAGAATGCGGTGATGAAATCCTCACCCTCAAGAATACCACCGTTATAAACGAGTGCAAATACACAAACAACGATCAGTATTGCGATTGGGAAAATCAGATCGATGATCTTTCCCTTTTGCTCAGCAGTAACAGTTTTCGATTCTGTTCTCTCGCCGGAGGTATAGAGGTCTCCATTGTTCATAGCATTGAACTCATGAATTCTCATCGAACCGTAGTCAAATCCCATAACTGCCAAACCGATGATGAACACAAAGGTCAAAAGCGAGTAGAAGTTAAAAGGAATAGCGGAGATGAAAAGTTCAAGTCCTTTGCCGTCCTCGGCATACTGCGAAACTGCTGCTGCCCAGCTGGAGATGGGGGCGATCATACAGATGGGAGCAGCCGTTGCATCAATGAGATACGAAAGCTTTGCGCGGGAGATCTTATGCGCATCGGTAACGGGACGCATAACAGAACCAACTGTGAGGCAGTTAAAATAGTCATCAACAAAAATCAAAACACCCAAAACAAAGGTAGCAAGCATTGCGCCTACACGGGTCTTGATGTGTGTTTGCGCCCACTTACCAAAGGCAGCCGAGCCACCTGCCTTGTTGATAAGAGCCACGAGAATACCAAGTTCAACAAGGAAGATGAAAATACCTGCCGTATCACTAACAGCGGGAATGAGCGCCTCGGTGAGTGTAGCATCAATGGTGGTAATGGGGTTAAAGTTGGTGTAAAGCAGTGCACCGGAAACGATACCGATGAAGAGCGAGCTATACACTTCTTTGGTGATCAGTGCCAATCCGATTGCGATAATGGGAGGAATCAATGCCCAGAAGTTGCCACGCACTTGCGTAGTTCCGCCGCAGGTCTCACAGGCCTCACCGTCGACAAGTCCGGTGGAGTGGCAGTCAATGCAGTCGACCTCGTTCATAGCACCGCCGGTAACACCGGCAATCACTAACATAGCGATAATAACAAGAGCCGCCACTGCCAACGTAATCTTTTGTACTTTTGACATACTTTTTTTCCTTTCTTTTACAAGCTATCTGCCGAGAAAAAAGAAAAGCGCAGCAGAGCGCTACGCAACAAAACGGTATGGAAATTCCATTTCCCCCGACGTTTCATTGATAGTTCTCCACAAACGTGACAGTGAATACGGTATTTCCGCATCCCCCAGCGAAGCCGACGGAAAAAATCGACCTGCTTCGGCAGAATTTCCTTTTGTGCGCTCTCTTTTTCCGAGAGTTTTCTCGCACGACTCATAAATTCCGCGCCTCTATCCTTTGATCATCGCATCAAATATGCTTTTATTGTGCTTTCAGTATAGCATTATTTTTTGTAATTGTCAATAAATTTCTTCTATTTTTTCACTTTTTTTGCTCATAAAATTGACAAAGAAACAAAAAAATGGTACAATAAAGAAAAAACAAGGAGATAAAAAATGGCACAAGCGACAAAAAAGCGCGAATCAAGCTGTGAGGACTGTGTATTCTATGACTACGACGAGGATTGGGATACCTACTCCTGTCAAATGAATTTGGACGAGGATGAAATGGTGCGGTTCTTAACGCAGAAGCATCAGTCCTGCCCTTATTACCGGTACTATGACGAATATAAGAGCGTACAGAAGCAAAATTGAGCTTCAAAGCGCCCAAATCCTTTTCTTTTTAGAGATTTTTTCCATATTCCCCCTTGACAAATTTTGTAAATAGAGTTATACTATACATATATAATTTCTTTTGGAGGAGAACTTTTATGAAAAACAACAAAAAACTGAAAAATAATGAACAGCTTATTTTGGCTGCCGGCGTTTTTAAGAAAAGAATGTGGCCCTGGTTGTTCGTTATTCTGGCAGCTGTCATTGCTGCAGCTTGCTATGCACTCATCGCCGTAGAGTATTTCTTTGGTACTAAAGTTTGCGAGACCTGCACTTCTTATTTCACCTACACCCGTCATTATTATCAGTTTGTCAACTTGACGCTGATCGTGGTTGCCGCTTTGATAGTTATCGCAATTCTCTGTGCAATCATTTTCCTCCGCAAGCGTACCCTTACCGTTTCCACTACGCAAATCACCTATAAAAAGGGCCGCAAGACCATTGAGGTTCCGCTTTCTACCATTCACAGCATCGATACTGCTTCCTCTTGCGTTATTGTAAACGTTCCCTTCAAAAAGTTCAAGTTCAAGCAGTTGAAGAACAAAAAAGAGATCTATGATGCACTTCTCGAACAGCTGGTAGCTCCTGTTATCCATGCAAAGGAAGCCGTTATCACCACTCCTATTACCCTCACTGCTCCCGCAGCTGCCAACACCGCTTCCGCTAAGCCTTCTCTCTCTGAGACCAAGGTTCGCTATTTCCAAAGTCTTCTGAATGCAGGCGTTATCACTCCCGCACAGTTTGATTCTTACGTTATCAAGGTGTTCTCTGCAGACTTCCCTACATTTGCTGAAAAACAATAAAAGATAAACAACAAGGGCGCGGAAATCCGCGCCCTTATTTGTTTATCTTTTGTTTCTACCCCAATCTCCCGGGCTGACTCCAAAACGTCGTTTGAACATTTTGGAAAAGTTACACACGTCATCATAACCGCAAAGACGTGCGGCTTGCGCAACGCTGACTCCGTTTTCAAGATACTGCTTTGCTTGTTCCATCCGTACCTCGATGATGTATTCCTGAATGGAGCACCCTACACGTTCCTTAAAAACACGCGAAAGGTAGCGGCGGTCGAGATTGACCATTTGAGCAATGCTCTCCACGCGCAGCGGATGCATATACATAGTTTGAATGTAGTTTTTAACACGTCTGATATAGTGGTTGCTATGCTTTTGCGATGCAAAAAACTCTGCGTACATTCCAAAGAGTAATGAGGCAACCTTATATTCGAGCATACCGTCACTTTCGGCAGCCTCCAGCATCTCGTTTGCCCAATTATGCGAAAAGTTTATCACGGGAGACAGATGTGCAAAATGCTTGCTCAGATCTCCGTCAAAGCCGATCCATTGATATTTCCAAGGATCTTCACCTGTATAATAGGTGGTGATCTCGCCTGGCAGAATGATAAATGCCTGCCCTGCGCACACGGAATATTTTATGCCGCCTTTTTCGAGCACGCCATTGCCGCTGATGACAAAATGGATCAAGGTATACTGTCTGACAGCAGGGCCGTAGCTGTGATGAGGCTTGCATTGCTCCTCTCCCAAAATCAGTGGGTTCAGGTCGCCAAAGGCACGATTAACCAGCGCGATATCCCTCATTTGCACTCACCTCCTCAAATTAGTTACATTATACCATATTTTAGTTACATTTTGCAATGGCTTTTTTCAAAAAAATGCGCTATAATGATATTGAAAAAAAGACTTTTTTCTTGAAAACATATCTGTTTTGAAAGGATTGACAAAATGAAGGTTACTTTTATGGGTGCAGGAAGCACCGTATTTTCTAAAAACGTTCTTGGCGACACAATGCTTTGCCCCGATTTTCACGATGTTGAAATAGCACTTTACGACATTGACCCCGTTCGTTTGGACGAGTCTTATCTCGTAATTGATACGATGAACAAGACCATTAACCAAGGTCGTGCAACCATTAAGAAATATCTGGGTATTCCTCAGAGGAAAGATGCTCTGCGCGGTGCGGATTTCGTGGTCAACGCAATTCAGGTTGGCCTTTATGATCCTTGCACCATCATCGACTTTGAAATCCCCAAAAAGTACGGTCTGCGTCAAACCATTGGCGATACCCTTGGCATTGGCGGCATTATGCGCGGCTTGCGTACCATTCACGTTATGAAGGGGTTTGCCGAGGATATTGAAGAGGTCTGCCCCAACGCGTGGTTCCTCAACTATACCAACCCGATGGCAATTCTTTCGGGCTATATGCAACGCTACACAAACGTAAAAACAGTCGGTCTTTGCCACAGCGTTCAGGTCTGTGCGCCCGTTCTTCTCGATATTCTTGGATTTGATATCGATCCCAAGACCGTGCAAACCAAAATTGCAGGTATTAACCATATGGCTTGGCTGCTTGAAATTTTTGATAAGGACGGAAACGACCTCTACCCCGAGATCAAGCGTCGCGCAAAAGAAAAGAACGCGACCCAAAAGCACTGGGATATGGTTCGCTTTGATTACATTGAAAAGCTTGGCTACTACTGTACCGAGAGCAGCGAACACAATGCCGAATACAATCCCTTCTACATCAAGGCAGGTCGCGATGACTTGATTGAAAAGTTTAATATTCCGCTTGACGAATATCCGCGCCGTTGCATCAATCAAATTGCAAATTGGCAAAAGCAAAAAGAGGAGATTATGAACGGCGGCAATATTCAACACGTTCGTTCTCACGAATATGCTTCCCGCATTATGGAAGCGATTTGGACGAACACGCCCTTAAAGATTGGTGGCAACGTGCTCAACAACGGTTGCATCTCCAATCTGCCCCGAGAGGCTTGCGTAGAGGTTCCCTGTCTTGTTGACAACAACGGTGTAACGCCCACTTACATTGGCGATCTGCCCCTTCAACTCGCTGCTATGAACTGCTCGAACATCTACCCGCAGCTCCTCACCATTGAGGCGGCTCGCACGGGCAAGATCGAGCATCTCTATCAGGCGGCTATGATGGATCCTCACACCGGCGCACAGCTCTCAACTGATGAAATCGTCGCTATGTGCAACGACCTCGTGGAAGCACACACCAAAGCCGGTTATCCTGTGTTTTAATAGGACGCGGTTACGTGGGCGAAACTTCTTGCAAGAAGTTTCCCCCACACCCCCT
>JAZNZC010000152.1:0-20590 GCA_045594745.1 Eubacteriales bacterium | reverse complement strand
TGCTTTTCGCACGGCGCCCCCGGGGCTTCTTTCATATTCTCTTATTGCGCATCATACAATATAGCGCAACAGAAAATGGATTTTTTCGATCAGATACCCTTAAGCGCGGCAAGACAATCTGCACAGATGCGCTTGTTCTTGTAAAGGGTAATGCTATCAACATTGGTACAGAAGACGCAGGAGGGCTCGTATTTTTGCAGGACGATGCGTCCCTCGTCGGTAAAGATCTCCAATGCGTCGCGTACGTTGATATCCATACTTTGGCGAATTTCAGCAGGCAGAACGATTCTGCCAAGCTCGTCTACCTTTCTTACCATTCCGGTCGATTTCATAATATACTCCTTTTGAAATTGTATTTTTTGTTCGGCACCATTTGACGGCGCTCGACGTTTTTCGTCATCCATTATATACCATTTTTTACAGTTTGTCAAGTGCATTTTTTACTTTTTCCTATCTTGGAAGAATTTGGAGGTCATATGCTCGGTAAAATATTTGGAACACTCTGTGGACTTTCGGTACTATTTGCCATCCTTTGCGGACGTCTGCCCGATGTGGCAGCAGCGATCCCCGACGGCGCTACAAAAGCCGTAGAGGTAACACTCACTTTGCTTGGCATGATGTGCCTGTGGAGCGGTGTGATGCAGGTGTTATTGGATACAGGGATCGTAAAGAAAATTTCACGCATTTTTGCACCTTTTTTGCGACACGTGTTTCCAAAAGCCTATCAAACGAGCGAAGGATACGAAGAGATTTGCGCCACTTTGAGTGCCAATTTTTTGGGTGTTGGGAATGCGGCCACACCGTTTGCGTTGTGCGCGATGAAGAAGATGCAAAAGAACAATCCGCAACCCGACAAAGCTGATAATGAACAAATTACCCTTGCAGTTTTGAGCACGGCTTCCCTCACTCTTGTCCCTGCAAACCTGTTGGCTTTGCGCCGCGCGGCGGGTTCCCAAAACCCCTTTTCCATTATGATCCCCGTTTGGATCACTTCGCTTTTTTGCGTGGCATTTGCCTTACTTTTGACTTCGTTTTTGCGTATACGTGATCGTTTTTCGCGCATACGTGCTTCAAAAAGAAGATGATCGACATCATTTCGGCGCTCCCGATGCCGCTTATCCTTGCCATCGTCGGGCTCATCCTTTTGTTTGGCAAAAAAGATCGCTTCGATTCCTTTTTGGGTGGAGCTCGCCAAGGATTGCAGACAGCAGTGCAGCTCCTGCCAACGCTCTGTGCGCTGATCGTTGGCGTTTCAATGCTGAACGCCTCGGGAGCTGTGGAGATGCTCTCTTACCTTCTCTCCCCCCTTGTCAATGCTATTGGCGTTCCCGCCGATATTTTGCCGCTTTTGCTGACGCGCCCGTTTTCGGGGAGTGCATCGACGGCTTCCTTTGTCGAATTGCTCGAGCGCGTTGGCGCGGACAGCTTTGCAGGACTGTGTGCATCGGTCATTTTTGCGACCTCGGATACAATGGTCTACATCATTTCGGTTTATTTTTCCTCGGTCGGCATCAAGCGTTCAGGGTCGGCTCTGCCGATAGCGACTGCTGTAATGCTGTTTTGCATCTTTTTTTCCTGTTTTTTGTGCCGCTTGTGGTTTTTTTGAAGAGGACGCGTCAAATACTTTTTCAAAGACACAAACGGAGGATAAAAGGAATGATAAGAGGTGCACGCAAAGAAATGATCGTTGTCCGTACGGGAAACAGCCGCTATTTTGACGAGGCCTATTTTGTGCTACGGGAAGATGCACAGAAGGAAAGACGGAAAAGCACAGATATTTTGAGCGAAGCCAACCGCATTCTGTCGGAAATCGCGCCCGACTTCTCCCCAGCTTCAAAAAAGCAAAGCAAGCAATGGATCTTTTTTGGCATCGGTGGACTTTGCGGCGCTGTTTTGAGTGTGATCGTGACACTTTTGCTCGTTTGAAGTCGAAAGTTTTTGTTGATTTTCTATTGACTTTATATCATTTTTATGATATAATATGCAGGTCAATATGTGACCGTTTTGTTTATCCGCCCGACGGCGTTTGCGTGCGGCGGATCTGCTTTGTTCCAATTTGAGAAAAGCCTTGATCGACGGGGATGTGCGTGGTCCACGTCGGGTGCAAGGTCTCATTTTGTTGCGCTTTTTTGCATACCGTTATTCCAAAACGGTGTTTTTTGACAATCTATTTTTTGAATAATCACTCCAAAACGGAGAACATTTTACAGAAAGGAACTCTCTCATTTACAATGCCAAGAAAACAAAAAAAAGGAGTTGTGACGGGTAAGATCCGCATCATCCCCCTGGGAGGACTTGGTGAGATCGGCAAAAATATGACCGTCATCGAATATAACGATGATATGGTCGTGATCGATTGCGGTCTCGGCTTTCCCGAGGACGATATGCCGGGCATTGACCTCGTCATTCAAGACATCTCCTATCTGGAAGCAAACAAGGATCGCTTACGCGCCATCCTTCTAACGCACGGGCATGAGGATCACATTGGTGCTATCCCCTATCTGCTCCGCACCATCAATGCTCCCGTTTACGGCACGCCGCTCACGCTTGGAATCATTCGGTACAAGCTTGAGGAGCACGTACTGCCATGGAAGGCAGATCTGCGTGTGGTGAATGCGGGTGATACGATTAAGCTTGGCAGCATTGCCGCCGAGTTTATTCATGTCAACCACTCTATTGCCGATGCTTGCGCCATTGCTCTGCACACACCGCTCGGTACGATTTTGCACACCGGTGATTTCAAACTCGATACCACTCCCATTGACGGCGAAATGATGGACGTTGTTCGTTTGGGTGAGCTCGGCCGCCGCGGCGTGCTGATGCTGATGTGCGAATCGACCAATGCCGAACGCCCCGGTCATACCCCATCGGAAAAGACTGTGGGAACATCCCTTGCAAGCGTTTTTGCAACGCATCCAAAAAAGCGTGTCATCATTGCCACGTTTTCCTCAAATGTGCATCGTGTTCAGCAGATCATCGATGCGAGCGCAAAACACGGACGCAAGGTTGCCATTACGGGACGCAGCATGCTCAACATTGTCAGCGCAGCTACCGAGCTTGGATATATGAAGATACCCTCGGGCGTGCTTGTTGACATCAACGACATCAAGCGTTTCAAGCCCGGAGAGGTAACGATCGTCACCACGGGTAGCCAAGGAGAGCCGATGTCGGCACTCTACCGTATGGCTTTCTCGGATCACGCGCAGGTCTCTCTCGATCAAAACGACGTCGTTGTTCTCTCTGCCTCGGCGATTCCCGGCAACGAAAAGCTGGTTGGGCGCATCATCAACGAGCTTTCCAAAAACAATGTCGAAGTCTTACACGAAGCAGGAGCCGAGCTCCACGTTTCGGGACATGCCTGCCAAGAGGAGATCAAGCTGATGCTGGCACTAACCAAACCGCGCTACTTTATGCCCATCCACGGCGAGAGCCGTCATCTTTGCGCCAACCGCGATCTGGCACGCTATATGGGAATGAAGGAAAAGAATATTTTCATTTCCGAGATCGGTCGCGTGCTCGAAATTGATACCAAGGGCGCCGCATTTGCAGGCGAGGTACCCGCGGGTAAGATCTTGGTAGACGGTTACGGCGTTGGCGACGTTGGAAACATCGTGCTTCGCGACCGACGACACCTATCGCAGGACGGCTTGATCGTGGTGGTCGCCACCGTTGACACCGAGGAGCATCTCCTACTCTCCGGCCCCGATATCATCTCTCGCGGCTTCATTTACGTTCGCGAAGCCGAGGAGCTTATGGAAGAGGTTCGTGCCGTGGCTTATGACTCTGTTATGAGTATTCTCGACCGCCGCGAGCGCGTTGATCGCATCAAACTCAAACGCCGCGTTAAGGACGATTTAACCAAATTTCTTTACAGCAGAACGCATCGCAAGCCGATGATACTGCCCGTTATAATGAATATTTGATGAAATTGTCGATTTTGTGTCTAAAATTTCTCTTTTGTTCATAATCAAGACACAGGTTTTTCACACTCAAAAGTTATAATATCTTTATATGTGTTATGACTCCGTTCATACCCGTCAAAAAAGAAAGGAACATCAACCATGGGAAAAGGAAAAAGAAACAGACAGCTCCACGTTGAAGACACCACGGGAGCACCCCAAAAACAGGAAACCAAAAACGTTAAGAGCAAAAAGCAATTTGTTTGGCCCGTTTGGGCAAAACGTGCTCTTTGCATCGCTCTCCTCGTAGCCGTTCTGGCAGGCATTATCGTTGCTGCCGTTATCAGCAGCGGTGCCATTCTGCGTGGACGCATCATTGTAGAGAGTAAGAGTGGCAAGTTCGATATGAACCAACAAATGGCCACATTCATTCTTTGGCAAACAATGTACCAACAAGCAAGCTACGAGTGGCAGAACGCTTACTACCAACAATACTTTGGCGGTAGCAAGAGCGAAATTCTGACGCAATATCAATCCCCCGAGCAATACGGCATTACGATGGCTGCCTACTACACCAAGGAAGTCCTCAATTCCGGTTTGAACACGATTAAGGATTACCTCATCGAAATCGTTGCCGGCGCAGATGCAGCCCTTGAGGCAGGTCTGAAGTTCGAGGCACACGATAAGGAAGACGTTAAGGGCGTTGTTACCTGGATGCAGAACATCTACGTAAACCTTGGCTTTAACATGAGCGGTATTCCCTTCAAGAACTTCTTGGCCGAGTACGTTGGCGACAGCTTCAGAACCTCGGATATTGAGAAGGCTGCAAAGGTAATGATTATGTACTCCAAGTACAGCGATTATATGAACTTCCAGCTGCAGGATGATCCTGATGAAAAAGATTTGCAGGACTACATTCTGAAAAACCCCGCCGGTTTCTTTGAAACCAAGTATTACTCCTATACCGGTGCTACAATCGAAATGATCCGTGACTTGTTTAGCGATAAGTTTATGGAAGAGCGTTTTGAAAGCACCGTTGCAAAGCACTTTGCAAACCAAGACCGTCTTGCAATCACAGATCTCAAGGACGCTGCTCTGACCGCAAAGCTTGAGGAGCTCGGCTTGAACAATGCTGTAAAGTACACCAGAACCGAAAATGAGGATGGCGATTTCGAATACGATCCTAAGTTGGCAGACGACGCTATTGGCGATTATATTTTCGGAACCTCTAACAAGGCAGGCACCTTTGCCGCTATCTCCGGCGATAAGTGCGCTTACCTGGTCTACTATAAGGAAACCTCTACTGCTACCACAGCTACCGTTGCTATCAAGGAGTACAAGTATGAGGATTATAAGGACAATCTCTCCGAGATCACCGATGTCGACAAGCTGATCGCCGAATGCATCAAAGCCGGCGAAAACACCACCGAATTCCAGACCGATAACGACAAGGCATCTGACCTCCTTGGTAAGATGGAAGATGAAGAGGAAATAAACATTCCCGACGATCAGATCACAACCGTTGACACCACCAAGCCTCTTGAAAAAGACGATACCAACACGGCTCCCAAGTCCATTCTTGACGCGCTTTACGGTAAAAACGCCAGCGTTTACATGGGTTGGAAGTTTATCGTTAACGATCCCACCGAATCCTACGTTGTAAAGGTAGTTGATATCAAGAAGGATGACGCAGGCAAAAACACCACCAACTACACCATTTCTTACGTTAAATTCACAGACGACCTCTTTGCATCCGTTTTGAATACCTTTGAAGCAGAGTTCAATCTTTATCTGCTCGAAACCAAGGTAGATGCCCCCACTTACAGCATGACATTTGCTACCTTTGAAGAAAAGGTTGTTAATTGGCTGATGGATGAAAACTTCAAAGAGCTTGTTCTCACCAAAAAGGCAAACAATGATTACGATGAGCTGCTTTTGAAAAAGGCTGACAGCAACAAGGAAGTCCTTGCAAGCAAACTTACCGAGCTGTTTGGCGAAGATGGCGTTAAGACCTATACCAAGTCGAATAAACTTGAAAAAGAGTTCAAGACCATGTTCGATAGCGAAGTTTACGATTATATCTTCAACTCCAAGAACAAGGATTCCGCCTCTGTAATCGTTGGCAAGGATGACCGTGTATTCCTGGTTTACGTTGCTCCCGTAACAGAAAACGAACCCGGTCACGAAGGACACGACCACAGCAATACTGTACACGCCGCTATCAAGGAATACAAGCTTGAGGACTATAAAAAAGAACTCGAACAAACTATCACCAAAGATGATAAGGAAGAAACCAAGACCTTCCAGGAAATGATCATCAAAGATCTGCTTGCAGACAGAAAGGATACCACCTCTTTCAAGTCTGCTGATGATCTTGCAAAAGAAGCTCTGGATGCTCTCAAGTCTACTACCAACCCTGCTGAGTGGAAAGAATTTGAATCTGTTACCACCACCAAGCCTGCTGCAAAGGAAGCAGATGACAAAAACACCGCTCCCGAAGCTATCATCGACAAGATCTACCCCAACGGCAGCTCCACAACCAAGATTGATCTCACCGCTAACACCTATTATCAAGTAAACGACGACGGCACATCTTACGTTATTAAGTTGACCGAAATCGATGCCGCAACACTTGCCTGCAAGGTTGAATACAAGACCTTTGAGGACGAAGATTATTACAGCTATTTCCGCGCTATCAAATCCAAGTTGGATTCTTCTCTCAAGGAGAGCTCCACTTCCCTGAAGTATCCCGATTCGATCACCGAAGGTTCTTACCAAGACTGGTTGTTCAAGGGCGAATACAAGGCAGCTGAGGGTACTACCGAGTCCTCTCGCACCATCGAACGCGTAAAGGACGATCTGACATTTATTGCAACCACCGATAGCAAGAACAACGTTACCGGCCTTACCATTTATATCGTTGATGAGCCCGCAAAGCAAGTGAACGATGAAGATCCTACCGTTTACGGTGCATATCAGTTGTATGAAACCGAAAAGGAAGCAAAGAAGGCTCTCAAGAAGCTCAACGGCAAAACCGGCTTTGAACTGCTTGATGTTTTCACTTCCCTCAAGCTCACAGAAGAAATTGGCGATGACGACGATCAAGGTTATGCTCCCGGATACGTTATCACAACTTCTCCCACAGTCGGAATAGATCTGACAAAGTCTGATATTTCCGATGAAAACCTGAAGAATTGGATGTTCAGCGCAGACCGCAAGCCTTACAACGTTGAGATCATTGAAGCCAAGGATGGCAAGGGTTACTATCTTGCAGTCTTCGCTTCCACCGAAAAGGCATGGAGCCGTTCCGCAAGAACCGGTTGGACCGAAACAACCTTCGCAGATCACATGAAGACTCTTGTTGTCGGCTATGAGATCAACGAAGAGGCTATGGAAAAGATTGAGGGTGTTATCACCACAACCACTTCCACCACCCCTGCTACGAAATAATTCAAGTAAAAACATTTATCCGCAAAATGGCACGGAGTCTTCCGTGCCATTTTGCAACCGGGTACATATACTGTATTGACTATCAAAAACTAACCAAGAAGGAATTTGTGTGATGATACTTGACTCCAAACACACCACGGTTGCTTACCGTTGTCCGCACTGCGGTGCCGGCGTTATCAGCGCTGTAAACATTTTTTCTCTTTCGGCTGACATGGTTAAGCTCAAATGCACCTGCGGTAAGAGTGAGATGTCGATCGTTTCCTCGCAGGACGAAAAGATCCGCTTGACTGTTCCCTGCATGCTGTGCGCGTCTCCTCATATCTTTACCGTCAATAGTTCTCTTTTTTACGGCAAGGATATTTTCTCGCTTTCTTGCCCTTACGCATCGGATTTTCCGCTCGCATTTTTTGGCGAGATGAATCTTGTAAAGGCAGAGCTGGCGCGCTCTGAGCTGGCTCTCCTTGATATGATGGAAAAGAACGGTCTGACGCCCCCCGAAGAAATGAACGACGATGAGGACATTCTGCCCGATCCGCAAATTTTGGATATTGTGATGTTTGTCGTGAATGATATGGATGCCGAGGGAAAGATCTATTGCAAGTGTTCCCCCGATGACAACGGTCGCGCCTACGAGGCGGAGATCACTCCCGAAGGCGTCTCGGTCACCTGCAAAAAGTGCGGTGCGTCTCGTGTCATCCCCACTGACTCTCGTCTGAGCGCGCACGCGTTCCTCAATGCGGATGCTTTATATTTAGAGTAAGAAGAACGGTTTGTGGGAGAACCTTTTTGAAAAAAGGCTTCTCCCACACCCTCTCCAAAAACTTCCTACAAGGAAGTTTTTTTACTAAATGGGAGTGTTTCCATACAGTTCCACAGACGCTTTACTGCAAGTCATTATTTACAGACAGACGGCAGAGGCGACCGCAAAGCGGCTCGCCTGCTCTCGCGAGCTCGCAGGCACCACCGAGACCCTGCTCGCTAAAAAGGTTGTTGAGAATCGGTAGGGGACGGCGCCTTCTGTCCCATAAAAAGTTGTTTATAAAGAATAAGGAGATAGTTATGAACTTTTACGAAATCGCACAAAATCGGCAATCTTGCCGCGCCTATGATGCAAGCCGTGCTGTTGAGGAAGAAAAGATCAATGCCATTTTGGAGTCGGTTCGTCTTGCTCCCTCGGCCTGCAACGGTCAGCCATATCATCTTACTGTTTGCAAAGGAGATGTCGCTCGCGAGGTTGCAAAGGCTGTTATGGGCATGGGCATGAACAAATTTGCCGCTGAAGCTCCCGTTCTCATCGTGATCTCCGAGGAGCCCTACTGCAAGAGTGCAGCTCTCGGTGCAAAGGTCAAGGGCAACGATTACCGCTCCATTGACATTGGCATTGCGGCGGCGTATCTCACCGCAGAAGCGACCGCGCAAGGTCTTGATACCTGTATTCTCGGCTGGCTTGATGATGAAAAGATCCGAAAGATCTGTTCCCTCTCTCACCCTGTTCGTCTTGTCATCACGCTTGGCTACGCCAAAGAGGGCGACAAGTTGAGGCAGAAAAAAAGAAAAGATATGGATGAATTGGTGACAAAGCTATAAAAAACACCCCGACAGAGTTTGATCTGTCGGGGATTTTTGTAAATCAGACGGTTTATTTACCCATTTTTTCTTTCATTTCTTTAGCAGCTCTTTGGGATATATCAGCTTCAAATTCAAAGCCCCTTTGACGATAGATCGTTGCGATCTCCATATAGGTATCATACGCTTTTTGATATTTGCCCTGCTTTTCGTAGTAATGCGCCATTAAATCCTTTCCATCACAAAACGGGGTCCCGATTTCTTCGGCTTTTTCAAAGCAAGCAAACGCCTCGTCATATCTTCCCAATTCTCCGCAAGCATCACCGCCACAGATATAAAGCTCCCAATTGTCGGGATAAATTTCGATGGCGCGGCGATAGATCTCATAAACTTTTTCATACTGCTTGTTAAGAGCATAAGCATCCATGAGCAATACCCATTCTCTTAGCTCTAAAGGTTCCTTTGCTGCCTCAAATTTTGCTTCTTGTTCTTTGATAACCGCCTCTCCTTTACCGATGCTAAACAACAACCCCATCTTCATCGATGCGGCACGACGATAGGGGTGCAGGTCCTTATCTTTATCATCTGCCAAAACGGCATCGTACCACTTAAGTGCCTCTTTTTGGCAGAAATCCATCATTTGAGCGTAAACGGTGGCATAGATCCATTTACCATTGATAGAGAGTTCCCCGTCCTTCAACATTCTTTCGTATTCCATACGACATCTGAAAAAGTCCTCGGGATCATCACTAAATTCATAAGCAGCGGCAAGGCGCTCGGCATAGTTTTCATAAGCGATGGACTGCTTTTTGAAAAGGTCATCCACAAGAACACCATAAAGATTGGCAATTTCGGGGAGCATCAGGACGTCGGGGAGCGTTGAGCCGCACTCCCAGCGCGAAACGGTTTGCGAATTGACGCAAAGCTTTTCGGCAACCTGCTCTTGCGTGTACTTTTTTGCTTGGCGGAATTTTTTCATATTCTCCGCAAAAACTGTTTGATTCATTTGTATCTCCTTAAATCGATCGTTTTGAAAGCTTTCGATATGATTATAGCACGAAATTGCGCTTCTGTCTATATCTTATTTTGTGATGAAACTCTTGATTTCTGTATAATAAACATCCCCGACAGATTAACATCTGTCGGGGTTCTCGTTTAATAAGTCGATAATTACTTCATTTTGATAATGTTGTGGATTTCCTCAATCTCGCACTTTGCACCGTCGAATTGAGGCCAAGCATCAATACCGTCGTCCTTTTTGCGCGGAATGATGTGGATATGAAAATGCGGAACGGACTGCCCTGCGCTCTCGTCACTTGCATTGAGCAAATTGACGCCATCGTATCCGCATTGATCTACACAGTTGCACGAAACCTTCTTGACCGCAAACATTAGTTGTTGAAGTGTCACCTCATCGCAATCGAGAATGCTTTTTACGTGCTTTTTGGGAATTGCCACCATGTGACCGTCTACATCCTTTGCAATATCCATAAAGACCATTGTGTTCTCGTCCTCATAAACCTTTAAGCTCGGAAGCTCACCGTTGACGATTTTACAAAATACGCAGTTCATTCATTTTCTCCTTGTTGAATTATTGTATATTGTTTATTTCAAAATACAAATTAAAACAGGTTAGATACCCCGTCTATAATATAGCCCGAAAAGCTCCAAGACACGAAGAAAAGCGCGAGGGCGGCAAGAGCTTCCAAAGCGGCGATCCGCTTTACCTTCTTATTGTTATTCAGATTGATCAAGTACGCAACATTGGCAATCGCCATCAAGGCTAAAAAGAGGGCCAACAATAGGGCGATCAGGATCAAAAAGTTCAGGATGGGAGCCTGCTCTGAGTCAGCAAACGGAGAGATCATAATGGAGAGAGCGCACAGTCCACATTCCACAAACAGTCCGCCAAGCAAGCCAAATACCAACGGAGAAATAATAGGTATCATTTTCTTCATAAAAGCCTCCCGAAATACTCTTTCATTTATCAACAATTTCATTATAGCATAAATTTATCAATGATACAATATTTCCATCAAAAAAAATCGCTTTTTTTCTCTTACCCTATTGACAAACGCGCAAAATGGGTTATTCTTTGAAAATAAGTAGTTGATTGTTTTTTTCTAACAATTCTAAAGCTTTGGCGATTGCCTCTTCATAAGTGCATTCAACCTCCATATAATCAATAATCACGTCTCTTGTTTTAATCTTTTTATAGAAAACCGAGCCCCATACAACAATCTCATACCAATCATCACCCAAAGTGCCAATACAAACATGTCTACCATTTTCAAGATACAGACGTTGGCGCCATATATCTCTATAGTCTACCGATGCGCTTTTGGGATGACCGTATTGCGCTTCAAAGCTTTGACTGTACTCTGAAGTGGCTTTTTTTGTTTTGCTATCAGGAACAATCACACCCTCATAAATACGCCAAGCGGTAAATAGTACCCCAAAGATAACTGTTCCCAACAATATCAAAGTATTATTTTCGGTTTTGACGATCTGATCTAAAAACACAAATGGGACAAAGAACGCCAAAATCGGTTCATACAAGTTCATTTTTTGCGCTTTTACGCCTGTAACAACAAAAATGCCTGTGACAGCAATCGCAACGACGATAAAACCAAAATACACTACATTATTTCCAACAAACCAATGATTGTTGACCAAACCTAAAATCCAGATAACCAAAGCTACGGCTTGAATGATAAAGCACCATACAAATTTTACTTTGAGGTTTTTCTTCTTATCCTCCAACTTCCAATATTCAAAATCCGTGTAAATATTCTGCGGAAGATTATATCGTTGCCTGAATGCATCGCTTTTTTCTTTTTGCTTTAATTCTAAATCTTTCAATTTTAAGGAATCAATCTCGTGAACTTTGGGTTTATATATATAATCGGATGCTTCTCGCTCTATCTCTGTTGCACTGCAAGATGAAACATCTTTTATTAAATATTCCTTTAGTCTATTCTCTTCCGAAGCAATCCTCGTTTTGGAAATTTCACAGAGTTTTTCATAATTCTCTAAAACAACAGAGAGATTACACATAACGTTATCTATCATTTGCTCATACGAAAGCTTGTGATACGGTAACGAATAATTTGTTTCTAACCCAATGGAGTTAGCCGATTGCAAAAGCACCTCGAAATCTTCCAATACGATAAGTCTTGGGAAAAAGTCTTTCATTAAAAAAAGTCTGCCCAATTTCACCGCTTTATACTGATCTCTTCGATCGTATTCGATATTCAAATAAATATCATTTTCAAAGCGGAAAAGAAACGAGGGAGTCATAATATTTTTCATTTCCTTAACTTTTTTACCGCCCAAAGAAACAATAAAATTTTCGATCTTGCTCATCATTTCACGCCCTTTCATTTTGAGTTGATTTATGTTTGCCAACTCCATTATAACATATAATCTTCGCAGAAACAACATTTCCTCGAAAAAAGTCTCTTTTTTTCACTCAACCTATTGACAAACGCGCAAAATGGGGGTATACTATTAGCAACAAGAAAAACCGATGCGAAAGAATAGTAACCAAGTACAAATCTTTTACAGAGAGCCGCAGGTGGTGGAATTGCGGTAAGAGTAGCTTGGCGAATGGGCTTTCAAGGGCGAACCGAATGTGCACTCGTGCATTAGTAGGCTTCGACGGGGTGCGCTCCCGTTACCACGCGCGCCGCATATAATCTATTCCGTATGCGAAAAGTGGAAGCTTTGGCTTCAATAAGGGTGGCACCGCGAATTTTTCGTCCCTATGACCGAGAGGTTTTAGGGCGTTTTTTGTTTTTTGTCACCACGAAAGGAGAACACATTATGGCACAGAGAGAAATCCCCTACAAAATTTATTTGGAAGAAAGCGAAATGCCGCGCGATTGGTACAACGTGCGCGCGGATATGACCAAGAAACCCGCTCCCCTGCTCGATCCCGCGACCTGCAAGCCTATCACTGCAGAGGCTCTTGGCAAGGTCTTTTGTGAGGAGCTTGTCAAGCAAGAGCTGGATGACACCAACCGCTATATTCCCATCCCCGAGGAAATACTCAATTTTTATAAAATGTACCGCCCCGCACCGCTGGTTCGTGCTTACTGTTTGGAAAAAAAGCTTGGCACGCCCGCGCACATCTACTACAAGTTTGAGGGCAACAACACCAGCGGCAGCCACAAGCTCAACTCCGCAATCGCACAAGCGTACTATGCAAAGCAGCAAGGGCTTGTCGGCGTCACCACCGAGACGGGTGCAGGTCAATGGGGTACTGCCCTTTCGATGGCTTGCTCCTATTTTGGGCTGGACTGCAAGGTGTTTATGGTCAAATCCTCTTATGAATTAAAGCCTTTCCGCCGCGAGGTGATGCGTACCTACGGTGCAAGCGTCACACCCTCTCCCTCCGATACCACGCGTGTGGGCAGAAAGATCCTTGAGGAGTTCCCCGGAACGACCGGAAGTCTTGGCTGCGCCATCTCCGAGGCGGTAGAAGCTGCTACCGATCGCGAGGGATACCGCTATGTTCTTGGAAGCGTTCTTTCGCAGGTTATGCTGCATCAATCGGTTATCGGTATGGAAACCAAAGCTGCTCTTGACAAATACGGTGTCAAGGCTGATATCATCATCGGCTGTGCAGGTGGTGGCTCTAATCTTGGCGGCTTGATCGCTCCCTTTATGGGCGAAAAGCTGCGCGGCGAGGCGGATTATCACTTCATCGCAGTTGAACCCGAAAGCTGTCCTTCCCTCTCTCGCGGCAAGTACGTTTACGACTACTGCGACACCGGTCGCGTTTGTCCGCTTGCCAAGATGTATACACTCGGCAGTGGATTTATCCCTGCCGCTACTCACGCGGGTGGATTGCGCTACCACGGCATGAGTTCTGTTCTCTCCGAACTCTACGACGAGGGACTTATGGAAGCCCGCACAGTCAAGCAGACCGAGGTCTTTGCCGCCGCCGAATATTTTGCTCGCATTGAGGGTATTCTGCCCGCTCCCGAAAGCTCCCACGCCATTAAAGTGGCAATGGATGAAGCTATCAAATGCAAAGAAACAGGCGAGGAAAAGGTCATCGTCTTTGGCCTTACCGGTACCGGCTACTTTGATATGATGTCCTATGAAAAATTCCACGACGGTAAAATGACCGACTATCGTCCTACCGACGAGGAAATTGCACAAGGACTTTCGAAAACACCAAAAGTTGAAGAGTAAAAGATATGGGGGAACTTCTTGCAAGAAGTTCCCCCATACCCCCTCAAGAACTCTCTAACAATAATAGCTGAATAGAGTTGTCAGTTTACTAACAGACGGTCGACGCGAGGTAAACCTCGCTTTTGCTATCGCGAGCGGCTAGGGACCACTAACCCTATCCGCTCAAAGAGTTGATTAAAAACAATTCGGGAGCACCAAGGCACTCCCCTACCTATCATCATTCACTTCGTAGGGGAGGGGCTTGCTCCTCCCGCAAAATCAAAAAGGATAGCGTTTGCTATCCCTTTTCTTATTATTTTTTGAAAAGTGACGTTGAGAGGTATCTCTCTCCCGTATCGGGCAGGAGAACTGCGATGCGTGCGTTTTTGGGCATTTTCTTGGCAAACTCTCGGGCGGCGTGGAGTGCCGCGCCCGAGGTAATGCCGACAAGAAGTCCTTCGGTGGTGGCAAATGCTCTTGCGGCACAGTATGCATCTTCATCGCTTACGGTGAGGATGTCGTCGATGAGAGTTCTGTCGAGATTATCCGGAACAAAATTTGCGCCAATTCCCTGCAAACCGTGCTTGCCCGCGTATCCTTTGGAAAGAAGCGGCGAGGTTTCTGGCTCGACCGCGACGATGCGGCAATTCGGATTTTGTTCTTTGAGATACCGACCAACACCGGAGAGCGTTCCGCCCGTTCCGACGCCTGCTACAAATGCATCTATTTTGCCGTTACAATCCTCCCAAATTTCGGGTCCCGTGGTGGTGTAGTGTGCATTTGGATTGGCAGGATTATCGAATTGCGACGGGATAAAGCTTCCCTCGATTTCGGCGGCGAGCTCTTTTGCTTTGGTAACGGCACCTTGCATTCCGAGTGCGCCATCGGTTAGGACGATTTCGGCACCATAAGCGGCGAGGAGTGCGCGGCGTTCAGCGCTCATACTGTCGGGCATTGTGAGTATCAAGCGATATCCGCGACGGGCGCACAGAGCGGCAAGTCCTATGCCTGTATTGCCGCTGGTGGGTTCGATAACGGTCGCACCATCTTTGATGAGTCCGCGTTTTTCGGCATCGTCAAGCATAAAGAGTGCTACGCGATCCTTGGCACTGCCCGCGGGGTTAAAACACTCCAATTTACAAAACAGATGTGCGCCATCCGCATACGCGGCGGCGAAGTTATGCGCTTTGAGAAGCGGTGTTTTCCCTATCATCTCTGCAATATTATGAAACAGCACGGCGTGCACCTCCTGTCAATTCTCTTTTTTCTTATTGTATCACAAATCAAAGTATTTGTCAATTATCTCGCTATAAAACAGAAAAAAACAGCACGGAAACATCCATACTGTTTTATTCTGAGACAAAGTTGGGTTAGGACTTTATCGTCTTTGTTTGGTTTGATTACTTGTTCAGCGCGTTGAGCTTCTTTGTGAACTGGCTCTTCTTGTGAGCTGCTGCGTTCTTATGGATGATTCCGTAAGCGGCTGCTTGGTCAACCTTCTTTACAGCTTCCTTATAAGCTACTTGAGCGGCTACCATATCACCGGATGCAAGAGCTGCATCATACTTCTTCATTTCAGTCTTGAGCGCGCTGCGGTGCATTTTGTTCTGCAGGGTCTTGGTCTCGATAACCTTAACTCTCTTCTTAGCAGACTTAATGTTAGGCATAGTTTTTTACCTCCCTATAGATTTGAAATTCGAATAACTGATATTTCAAAGCGGCACCTGAGAGGGTGTGCACTGCTTCATCCATATACTGCTATATTGTATCACAAACTTTTGAGAATTGCAATACCTTTTTTGAAAAAAGTTTGAATTTTTTTGAAAAAATCGAAATATTTTTCACTGCCAAATATTTTTCTTTGCCCCCTCGTACTTTTTTTGTAAATTCCCTTGATTTTTTTGTAATTTTATTCTATAATAGTAGCAAGGGATATTCCCCAAATACATAAAGGAGTACATTGTTATGGCAAAAAAGAAGACCATTACCGCTGCATACGAAGCTCTGCCGAAGATTGCGAAGATTATTCTTCAACTCTTCCTCGGTGCTATCATTGGCGGTGTTTACAGAATCCTGCGTTACCTTGAGACCAAGAATATCGTTACCCTTGTGGTTGGCATTCTTGCTCTCATTCCGCCCATCGATTTCGTTTTCTGGATCCTCGACCTGATCACCGAGGCTACCAGCGACCGCATCAGCATTTTGGCAGACTAATAGAATATAAGCAGACTCTTTGGGGTCTGCTTTTTCTTTGTGGAATAATTCAACCAACAGGAGAAAAATTCTCCCCAAACAAGTTATTGCATTTTATTCTAAATGTGTTATAATGGTATCAGGATAAGCGCGCATCCAATCTTTTTTAGGAGAAATTAATATGATAAAACTTGGAGAAAAAATAAAATCATTAAGAAAACAAAAAAACATATCCCAAGAAGTTTTTGCTAACTATCTTGGTGTGTCGTTTCAGGCGGTTTCCAAATGGGAAAACGGCAACACGATGCCCGACGTAACAATGATACCTGCAATTGCCTCCTTTTTTGGCGTTTCGACCGATGAATTGTTTGATTTCAATCTCTACGAGATTGAGAAAAACGTTGAAGCGATCGTGGATGAACACAGCAAATATTGGGATGAGGATAAAACAAAAGCGGAACAGATTATCCGCGATGGATTAAAGCAATATCCGGGGAATGATGTGTTATTGAATTGCTTGATTGGCGTTATCTCGGAGTTGGGAAAAAACGATGAGGTTATTACGATTGGAAAGGCACTTGTAGAAAGCACGAAATACGATGATGTACGCCTTGACGCATACCGTATAATGGCAGAGGCATATAAAGCAAAAGGCGAATATGAATTGGCTAAAGAAGCAATTGAACATATTCCCGAAATATATTTTTCCAATTTGTATGTAAAAGCCTATCTATTAGAAGGTGAAGAAAAATATGAGGCAGCTGTTAAAGAATCATCTTTATGCTTGGAACACTTGATTTGGATGCTTGAAATTTTAGGAGAAATATATCTTGATAAAGGTGAAACCGAAAAAGCCAAGATAAAATATACTCAAGCAATTAACGTACTGAAAGCCTTTGAGAATGATTTCGAAACAAAATATACACGCAGCAAGCACGATCCCGAAAAAATTAAAGAACTTGAAAGCAAACTCTCTCTGATTCAATAAAAAATTTTTAGTAGCACCAAGCCCCACTTCGGTGGGGCTTTTTACATTCAAAATACAATGATTGCTTGTATTTGAAACAACAAATTGATAATTGTTTTTTGGGAAATCTGTGCTATAATAAAATCACACCGGTGATAAAACTTTAGGAGGTGCTTTTATGCAACTTGATTTAGGACAAAAAATACGCGAGCTGCGCCGTCGTGACGGACGCACGCAAGAGGCACTTGCCGAGGCTCTCGGTGTGACCTCGCAAGCTGTTTCCCGCTGGGAAGCAAACGGCGGTTATCCCGATATGGAAATCATTCCGTCGATTGCAAATTATTTTGGAGTTTCGATCGATGAATTGTTTGGCTACCATAACGATAGAGAAAGTAAAATCGATGCGATAATCAAACGAATTGATTCTTTTTCTATCAAAAGTCGCGGAGACGATGAATGGGTAGATGAATGCCTCACCATTCTCCGAGAAGGACTTGCTGAATTTCCACAAAATGAGCGGTTGCTACTTACACTTGCTGATACGCTTTGGGAAGCAGGATGGCGCAGGCATCGTGAATGGCTTTATTATGATGACGAGGGATTTATCCAATATGATTACGATCATCACAAGAAGAATGTGTATTGGGCTGAATGTATCAAGGTGTGCGAATACCTTGCCGAAAACACAAAGGATAATCCTATTTTCACGCGAGCAATAGCGTTACTTGTTCCGCTCCATCGAACTTACGGCGAGATCGATAAAGCTATTTCATATGCCAAGCGTATGCCAAAGCTTCAGCAATCACAAGAGTTTTTGCTTACCGAAGCAACTGACGGAAAACTTGAAGCTGAATATATCGGCGAGTTTCTTTTGGAATCTGCGCGTCAGTTTTCCGAGCAGCTTGTTTTTGGTCTTATTACAAATATCAAAAATTTTGAATCTGATATGCCTATCGAAAAGGTCAAGGGTGTAATCGCTATTTTCGATTTAATATGCGATGACGGCAATATGGGAGTGCATCATGATTTCGTTTATAAACTCTATCTGTATCTATCAAGATTAGAATGGGAGAGAGGTTATCACGATGATGCGTTCATATCTCTCGATCAAGCACTTAAACATGCAAAAGCGTTTGAAAAGTTGTTTGACAAGAGTGAGCACCAACTGACAGCTCCACTGGTTTCGTTCGTAAAATATGATTTGGGGGAACGCAGAAAAGTTGTCAAATCGCTGCCCGACGAATGGCCATTTTGGTGTAATCCTGATTGCTCCAAGGTTAAATCAGAAATCACTGCTGATCCTCGCTGGGATAAATGGGTTACAAAAACACAAGAATAATTCCTCTGCCCCACCTCGGTGGGGCTTTTTTAGTGCAAGGCGGACGACCAATGGTCGCCCCAATCGTGAAAATTTCCAACATACTCATAGGGACAATTCACATCTCACCCATTTCTTGTTACCAATAATCCTTCCTTTTCGGGGCGTCGAGGACGTCGCCCCCTACGAGAGTTGTTTAGCCTCGGATTATGAGAAATATATAAGCCCTTCAACAAAAGGAAAAAGTCGTATCAAAACTTATTTTGTAGGGGGCGACGTCCTCGACGCCCCGTTCATAAAAAATCAAGACTAATTAAGGCGGGCGACCAGTGGTCGCCCGTACGATGTTGACCGTAAAAAACTTACCTTTCTAAAAATAGCTTTTCTGTCCGTTTTTTCTCTGTTTTTTTATTTTCAATAAAAAAAGATGTGCAAAATCTATTGCAATTTTTCTTTTTTGCGGTATAATATATAATGTTGAATTATGGCTATTTTGAAGCCCACATTATTGGAGGATTTTGAAAATGACAAAAAAGCTTGAAAAATTGAAGAATTTTGACGGTGTCCAGGGCCCCGTGCTTACCATTGTAATGGATGGCGTAGGCCTTGCTCCCGATACCGTTTCCAATGCCGTTGCAGGCGCATACACCCCCAATCTTGACGCCCTGATGAAAAACTACCCTATGGTGACTCTCAAGGCGCACGGCACTGCTGTTGGTCTCCCCTCTGACGACGATATGGGTAACAGTGAGGTCGGTCACAACGCTCTTGGCGCAGGACAAGTTTTTGCACAGGGTGCAAAGCTGGTTTCCAACTCCATCGAGTCGGGCAAAATGTTCGCATCTGCTACTTGGCAAGAGCTCGTTGCAAACGTTAAGGCAAACAACTCTACCCTGCACTTCTTGGGACTTTTCTCCGACGGTAACGTACACTCTCACATCGACCACCTCAAAGCTATGCTGAAGCAAGCAAAGGCTGAGGGCGTCTCCACCGTTCGCGTTCACATTCTGCTTGACGGTCGTGACGTTGGCGAGACCTCTGCTCTTGATTATATCCTTCCCTTTGAAGATTTCCTCGCAAGCCTAAACGGCGACGGCTTTGACGCTCGCATCGCATCCGGCGGCGGTCGTATGAGCATTACAATGGACCGCTACGAAGCCAACTGGAAGATGGTTGAAGAGGGTTGGAAGACCCACGTTCTCGGTCTTGGCCGTCAGTTCTGCTGTGCTGCAAAGGCAGTTCAGACCTATCGCGATGAGCTCAAAGTCATTGACCAGGATCTCCCCGCTTTCGTCATTGCAGAGGATGGCAAGCCCGTTGGCACTATCAACGATGGCGACAGCGTGATCTTCTACAACTTCCGCGGTGACCGCTCCATCGAGATCTCCCGCGCGTTTGATGCTCCTGCAGGTGAATTTGATAAGTTCGATCGCGTTCGCGTTCCCAACGTTGTTTACGCAGGTATGCTCGAATACGACGGCGACCTTCATATTCCCAACAAATATCTCGTATCTCCCCCCGAGATCACCAACACCATGGGCGAATATCTTGCCGCTATGGGCGTTCCCGTTCTCGCTATTTCCGAAACACAAAAGTACGGTCATGTAACCTACTTCTGGAACGGCAACAAGTCGGGCAAGTTTGACGAAGAGCTCGAGGACTATATCGAAATTCCTTCTGATGTTGTTCCTTTCGAGCAACGCCCCTGGATGAAGTGTGCAGAGATCACCGACAAGCTCCTTGAGTGCCTCAAGAGCGGTAAATATAAGTATCTGCGCGTCAACTTCCCCAACGGCGATATGGTTGGACACACCGGCTCTCTTGCCGCAACCCGTTGCTCGATGGAAGCACTTGACCTCCAGCTTGGCAGAATTCTGCCCGTTCTCGATACGCTTGGTGGCGTGGCTCTGATCACTGCCGACCACGGCAACGCTGACGAAATGTACGAAATGGACAAGAAGTCGGGACTTCCCAAGGCTGACAAGAACGGCAACTACAAGGCAAAGACAAGCCACA
>JAZNZC010000151.1:0-73049 GCA_045594745.1 Eubacteriales bacterium | reverse complement strand
GTTTTTTATTTTGCTATACTCCTTATCTATTCTCTTTTTCTACTTCATTGTACCAATTTTCTCTTTTATGATACCGCATAGGATAGTGCTCTTTTTGATTGGTGTTTGGGGATTGTATCAGAAAAAGTCTTTGTGTCAAGGTGAAAAAGCTTCGCTGAAAACAATAACACGAAAAACGCAGAAGCAAACCTTTTTCTTATACTGTTATAGGTATGCTATAAAACCTTGACTCCTGTGCCTTTTTCTGATGTGAGTTTGGGTGTGTTTTGTCAAAAACGGGGGAAAAGAAATGTGTGAGAAATATCAAAGAGAGCAAAAATATTGCACAAAAGAACTAAACCTGTGCTCTTGTATCAAAAAAGAGACCAGTTGAAGTTCTTCAATTCCCCATAAGAACCGGGTATGATTAAGTCAAGGTAAAAAAGAAAGGAGAAATTAAATGCAAACAGCTGTTATTTACGCGCGTTATTCAAGCTACGGTCAAACTGAGCAGTCCATTGAAGGACAAGTTCGGGAATGCACCGATTATGCGCGCTTAAACAATATCCTAATTGTCGATTCTTACATAGACAGAGCAATGACCGGTACCAATGATAATCGTACAGATTTTCAAAGAATGCTAAAAGATTCCGCTAAAAGGGCGTGGGACTTAATTCTCGTTTACAAGCTTGACCGCTTTTCACGTAACAAGTATGAAATGGCAATCCACCGCAAAACATTACGAGATAATGGTATCAGACTTGTATCTGTTAAAGAAAACATCCCCGATACACCCGAAGGTATCATCCTCGAATCATTACTTGAAGGCATGGCAGAATACTATTCGGTAGAGCTTGCGCAAAAAGTCAAACGTGGTCAAAAAGAAACGCGTATCAAAGGAAACTACTGCGGTGGCGGTATTCCCTACGGATACAAGGTTGAAAAAACAGGCGACAGCAAAAAGTACGTCATTTGCGAAGAAGAAGCAAAAATCGTAGTTCGCATTTATGAAGAGTACGCTGCAGGGAAGATTGGTAGAAAAATTATTGAGGACCTAACGGCTGACGGAATTATGGCAAGAAACGGAAAACCAATGGGAAGAAATATGATATACGGCATTCTTCAAAACGAAAGATACACAGGTATCTATCGACATAAAACAGATGGCGTTTTCACCGAGACCTTCCCTCGCATCGTTCCGCAGCACCTATTTGATACCGTTCAAGAGATTAACAAAGAAAATGAAACGGGGAGATATCCGCAAGTCGAATACCTCCTCAGAAACAAAATGAAATGCGGCTACTGCGGTTATCCTATGAGCGCAGAAGCCGGTACTGCCAGAAGCGGCGAAGTAATGCGATATTACAAGTGCTCTGGTAGAAAGCAAATGATAAATAAATGTCCCAAACAAACGCTTCGTAAAGGAGACTTGGAAAACTTGGTAATCGAAACAACCATCCGTGTGTTGGACAATCCCGAAAACAGCGATCTGCTCGTTGAGAAAATATTCGAAGCGAATGCCACTAGGGTTTTACAAAATGCTACCCTTCCTATTCTTGAAAAAGAAAAGGCAGCTTGTCAAAAAGCGATCGACAATCTTATGAAAGCAGTCGAGCAAGGCATCACAAGTAAGACCACTCAAAAACGCTTGATAGAGTTGGAAGAAAAATTAGAAGATCTTGATGTAAAGATTTCAATTGAAGAATCCAAGGGACGCATTCAAATCAGCCGTGAAGAGATCAAAAAGTTCATTAATAAGGCGCTTCAAAAAGAACCTCGGCAAATGCTACGAATGCTGATAAAAGAAATCATACTCTACGATGACAAAATTGAAATTTATTATAACCATACCGAAAGAAAAAGACCTGATGAGGAAACTCATCAGGCCTTTTGCCTTTATACGGAAGAAATTATCTACGATATGAAGGCTTGGTGGACGAAATTGAATGAGGAAGAGGTGCATATAAAAATCGAATTGTATTTTTAAAATAAAACACTCCCCAAAAGATTAGCGTAATGTTCTTAACGAAGAAATCACGCTAACCGAGTAGGACAAAAAAGTTCGCGATAGAAATAACTTTCTATCGCGAACTTTTTTTACCATTTGCTTACATATACACAAACTTCGTTTATAGTTTCATCACTTACGTCTATTGTTTCAATTAATTTGACATTTTCCATAACATCGCAAAGACCTAATGTTAAAAATGGCAAATACTTTTTCCGTGAAACTATAATAATGTTTTTCTTGTGGGCTAGAGCATATCCTAATTCTATCAATGCACTTGTTTGCATTTTTGATGGATGCATTAATATAAACACATCTGAATTTGATATTTTGTTAAAATCTTCGAGTGCCGATTTGCCTGGGTCATCATAAGAATCTAGTTTTTCAAAATTTTCAATTTCCGAAAAGACGACATGCTCTTTTCGCAAAATTTCAATCATTTTTAACACACCATTTCTATATTTTAGATACTGATTTTCATCCGAAAATCCAGAGATTGGTGCTGCTATAAAAATATTCAATTTATTCATCATTATCATCCTCAAAAATATCCATACCGTTAGATGTTAGCGTAGTTCCAATTTCAGAAAAAGACGAATATTTAAAGGATTTTACATGATGTATATTCTCGCCAGCATCCTCTAAAATATAAGGTAATCCCTCTTGATAAAAAACAACCATTCGTTTTGTCAAAGCCAGACCATAACCAATTTCAACTAATGCACTAGATGGTACTTTTTTAGGATATATGACAAGAATGCTTTCGACTTGTTTTAGGTTGAAAAAATTGTCTTTTATCGCCTTGGTTTTTCCATCAAAGGCCTTTTTGTTGTTTTTATCCAATATTGGACAAATTATCTCGGAAAAACCCATATCACTGAGAATATCTTTTACTTGAAATAAATAATTTCTTAACTCTTTATATTCTCCATCATCAATAGAAGCCATTGGTGTGCTTACATAAACAGTATTCTTTTTAACAACAGAAATATTATTAGGATAGATATATTTCTCATTAAAAATACGAAGATCCTTTAATTGCTTTAAAACATCTTTTAATTTTTCCTTAATCTTCTCATATCCGTCTTTAGCGAGAGTTTCTATTTGCGTCATATCCAAGTCAAGCAAATTCATAGTATTGTTAATATCTACAATCATTTTAACAAATTTGGGTTGATCATAAAAATCAACTGCTTGCTTGCCCGATAATGGCGAGGATGATAAGTGATTAAAGCTACAATTAAAAAGAACAGGAGTAGTAGGGATATCTCTTGCAATCATTGCCCCAGCTTCAAAATATATCCAAGGGGCTTTTATGTTTTCCTTCGTAACACATAAAATTCCCATTTTGCAAGTTTTTAATTCGCCTTTTATTTTACCCCACCAATCCGATCCAGAACTTATATCTAGATCAGATACGAAACACCTGAGATTGGTTCCTTTAAATATAATGTTTTCTAAAGCCCACTTTATGCCTTTTGCAATTTCTTTGCTTTTAGATCCAGACCAACTGATAAAAATTTTATTTTGCTTACCACGTTTGGATTGTGTTGCTTTTGTATTCATATGCCCTCGTTATGTCAAATAAAAGAATTATATCTATTATTTTATCATATTTTGCGCATAATTTCAAGTATTTGCCGCGAAATTACACTATAAATAAAATATAAAGAACAGTTTGATCAAATTTATTAACAGTTTGTTTACTAGACTTTTCTCTCTTTCTGTGGTAGTGTGTTGTGCTAACAGGAGGTGCAACACATGAACAACCCAATAAACGAACTATGGCATGGGAACATAATACCGCAAGAGGACAGCAGAACGAACTCGCTGGAGATGAAGAAACTCCTCGGTTATATGGCAAGGCATCACGAGGACTTGGAAAAGAGTTTCACGGACGAGCAGAAAGAAACATTCGAAAAGTTCCACGATTGCTGGAGTGAGTACATGAGCCTCGCTGAAGCAGCCATCTTCGAATATGGCTTCAAGTTAGGAATGAAGATAGCAATAGAAACATTATCCTAAAAAAAGAACGCAAAATCTGTTACGGACGGTAGCCATAATCTCATAGCAATATTTTAAACTTGCATAGAAACTTTGTAGTTCTATATTGCACAATAGCATGGAAGATAGAAAAGGCACCGGTTCAAGTCTGTTCATTTCAATCAGACCAGAAAAGGCAGAACAAACCTTGTGTTTGCTCTGCCTTTTCTTATTTGAATTTCACGACGCGGAACTTCGCAAATGCCATAGCATTTGCCCGTTTTGCGCTCTCTTGAACTGTGAGAAACTGCCAAAATAAACGGCGCAAAACTAAGTTCGTAAGCTTGTCAATCAGACCAAAAAAGCATTGAAAAACGCTGTTTTTCAATGCTTTTTTTGTACCCTTTTTTACCTTGCTACGCAACTTTTGAGAGCGTGTCACACAATTTGCTACGCAATTTTGTGGGACTTCTCAGTCTTCATTACCTCACCACACAGATTGCAGCGAATTGCATTTTTAATGATCTTTTTCTTCATGGTTAGATCCTCCCTTCCATCAATGGAATTATATCATATGAAAGCTAGGAGGGCTCGAACAAAACGCAAACATATCAATAATTTTATAGGTCTATTTGAGTCATCCCATATGTTAAAAATCCCAATAAATTCGTGCCACGCAATCACGTCTCATTTGCCACGCACCCTGCCACGCAACGGGGCTGTTTTACGAAAATAGCGCTGTAAGAAGTGCACAGATTATCTTCTCGTTTGTTCTATGAAATCGCTTTCATTCTGTTTATACCGCCTATATTATGTCTTGTTTTCCATTATTTACCAAATCGGGGTGATAGAGGCCGAAAGTTCAAGTCTCATTGGCTTGCCAATGCTTATCACATCAGACCAGAAAAGGCAGAATAGACCTTGTGTCTGTTCTGCTTTTTCTTATTTGAATTTCAAAACGCAGGACTTCGCCAATGCCACGACATTGTCTCATTTTGCGTTAGCACTGCGCAGTTGATTTCTTTTTTAATATTTTTGCCTCTTTACTTTTAAGTATATTTATGGTATAATGAAAAGAGATTCTAATAAAAACAATAAAGGAGTCGGATATGAGTCAAAAAAAGAAAAGTGGCAAGAAAATAGGTAAAGTAAATCCTGTACTATATGCTATTTTATATGCAACACTTGGTACTATGTACCGGTTGAAGTATCACATAACGTTTGATAAAAAAATTGTAAAAGACATCAAGGGACCTGCTATTGTTCTGGCAACCCACACCTCGGATGTCGACCATATTCTTTCGGGTATGACGCTCTATCCCATCCGTCCTACCTATATTGTTAGCGAACACTTTTTACACAAACGCGACACCGCAGGGCTTTTGAAGCTTATGCACGTTATCAGCAAAAAGATGTTTACACCCGATGTTTCGACCATACTTAACATATTGAGAGCAAAGAAGGAAAACGCTGTTATCGTTATTTTTGCCGAGGGCAGACTGTCCTGCTACGGTCACACCCTTCCTGTTGCCGAAGGCACAGCCGATCTTATAAAAAAGCTTGGCATTGACGTTTATGCCTGGAAGGCGAACGGAGCATATTTGACCTTTCCGAAATGGCATGAAAAGGGAGATGACAGAATCGGAAAGATTCATTGTGTTGTTAAGCAGGTGCTGTCAGCAGATCAAGTTGGCGAGATGAGTGTAGAAGAGATTCAAAAAATTACCGAAGACGTTATCTGCCACGATGACGAGCTTGCTATGCCCGGTGTAGAATACAAAAGCGATACTATGGCGCGCGGAGTTGATAAGATACTCTTCAAGTGTCCAAAGTGCCTTGAAGAAGACAAGATCACATCTGACGGCAATCACATCAGATGCTCGTGCGGACTCGACGCAACGCTCGACTCACAGTATAAACTGCACAATGCTCCGTTCAGCCGCATAAACGAATGGTTTGAATGGCAACAGAACACAATGGACACAGAGCACGGACATCTTGAATCAACGGTAAGACTCGGTTGCTGCGGTGAGGATGGATTTATGGATCCCAACGCAGGCGAAGGTAAGGTATATATGGATAAGGATATTTTCCGTCTATCCGGCACTATGCACGACAAGGATATCGAGTTTTCTGTTCAGACGAGCAGTATAGGCGCGTTTCCAACCACTCCCGGCGACCATATTGACATCTATCACCAAGGAAAGCTGATTTATATTTATCCTCAGCCCGATCCGCGAACATCTGTAAAGTGGGTTTGCTTCCTTGATAAGCTCATGGCAGATAAAAGGGTGATAGTCAATCAGCAATAATCGAATGAAATCCCCGGCGTGAAAAAACGAAATATATCCTGTACTTTATAAAAGGGGCTCCTGCGGCTATTTGCCGCAGGAGCTTTTTGTGTTTGCGTGAGCGTGCTCACGCGTGAATTTATTTTGCTACGTAGTTGTGGTTGTAAAGAAGCGCGTAGCCGAGATTATATTCGCCAAACTTAATTTCCAACTGGATGTACTCGTGCGTAGTATCGATGCTACCGTCTGTAGGAAGATCCTTGGCATTGATGATACCACCTGCCTGATATGCAGGATAAATAGCCTCACTTTGGTTAACTACACCCTTGGTGAAGTCATGGAAAATGAAGGTTACAAAGGCAAACTCGCCGTTTTCATTCATCATATGACCAAGAGTGGTGGGGTTTTGGTACTGTTGCAGTACACCCAACAAAATATCAGGAACGGTAAAACCGCCTGCGGCATAGTTGGTAAGGTAGATCGTTCCACCATTGTTGAGGTTGTTGGATGTATCGATGACACCTGCAAAGGTAATCTTTTGATTTTGATCCATTTTGTCGCCTGCGCGATTGGAGTTGCTGGGTACCATTTCAAGACCTGCTGCACCGCATTTACCGAACGTCAGGTCGCCAAAGGTCATAATAGAGGCTTCAACCTCAATGCCGTTGGAGAAGCAGTTGTAAACGTTAATGTTATCGATTGCACTATCGCCTACTGCGTGACGGAAACGAAGACCTACGTTGCAACGAGATACGGTAATATTCTTTACCTCAACGTGGTATACAACGTCGTAGTCGACGTTACCAATGCACAAGCCGGTATTGTAGGAGCCCAACGGACGGTGACCGTTCAAAGCACCTGCAAAGTCTACGGGGGTATTACCTACAATCTCAAGATCAAACACCTTAACGCTGTGCTGTCTGCCGGCAACCTGCATAGGATCACTTGCCTCGGGAGAAATCATAAGCAACGCACCGATGTTGCTTACAGTATGACCCAGATTCGTCAATTCATTGATCTCTTCCTCGGAGATAACGCGCAGCTGCGAGCCGTCGAGCTTGTGGCGGTTACCGTTGATGTAAACGTTTTTGTTTTTTGCGTGGATAGAAGAGTACCAGAATACTTCTTGCCAAGTTTGTTCTTCAGCAGCCTTAAGTGCTGCGGGAGGAACAAGATCATAGCCATAAGCATAGCCGTTTGCGCCTGTGGGCTTTTCGGTTACCACGATGTTAATGATCTCTCCGTTGTAGGAGTCACTTTCAAGCAGTGTTTTGAACTCACTGTAATTGCCAACATTGTAGCCGGTGTTGACTTCGAAGCTATATTGAGCTGTAACCTCATTGCGGCTTCCGGAATCAGAGGATGCGGTAACAGTAACGCGTCCTGCTTTTTTGAAGGTGATTGTACCGTCTGCCCAAACAGCAACATCGTCGCCGGTGGTGCCGTCCTCGTAAGCGAAGGTGTATTTCACCGTTGTGCAGTAAGCACCATTTTCTGCGCCAATCGCACTTGCATTAAAAGGAATACGGTAAGCCAAGCCTGTGCTGGGGTTAGTCATCGAGAAATTGTAGGTGTGACCCAAACGCTCGATAAACATCTCGGGAAGCTGAATTGCTTCGGGAGGAACGATTACCTTGACGCTTGCTGTTTTGGAAATGTTGGTGCCGGGCAGGCTAACACGCACAACAGCTTCTCCATGGCCGAGCGCCTCAAAGGTGCAAGTGTTGCCGTTAGGAGTGAGCGACAGGAATTCCTGACCGCTGATGATCTCAAAAGCTACGTTGCGATCCGTTACCGGTTGAAACGCGCCGTCAAAAACTTCAACGTTAAGCAACGCGGCAGAGGTGCCGTTGCGGTCTACGGTCAGCGAATTTTGAGAAAGCTGAATCAAGAAGCGTTCAGTCTCTTCGCCAACGGTAAAGGTAAGCTCGTTACTTTCAACCTCACCGCATTTTGCCTTAACCTTAATGGTTGCACCCTTGGTTGCATCTGCGTTCACAGCCAAAAGACCGCCGGTGATCGTGCAAAGATCGGCACCCTCGGTAACGATCCACTCCACGTTACCAACAGCACCCGCAGGGCTCAGTACCGTCTGAATGTTTACAAAGGAACCTTCAGGGATAAAGGTCTTGGAAGTGGAAATCGTGATGCCCGTAACGGGAACACTAACAGTAATCTTGATCGTGTTAGAGGTCAAAGCCTTGTAGGTTGCAGTCAGCTCGATCTCAGAGCCGTTTGCAGCATCCTCATTGATCGTCAGCTTCGTGCCGACCAGCTTTGCAAATTCTTCGCCCTTGGTGATCGTCAATGCAGCATTTGCAGAATCAATCGCCTGGCCGTCCTCGGTCAGTGCAACGGTCACGGTCACGGTGTCTTTACGCTGAGCCACGGTTTTATCCGCGGAAATAGAAAGACTGTTTTGGGGAATGATTACAGTAACGTTTACTGCGTTGGAAACCAGCTTGCCCATTTTTGCTACTACGGTGATAACTGCACCGTTTTTCGCGGTCGAGGAAATGGTAAGCTTGTTGCCTGCAAGGGTTGCAAATTCGGAGCCGGCAGTGATCTCATACGTAGCCGCCTCGGCATTGACCTCGCCTTTCATAGTAACGTATTTGGTGCTAAAAATTACAACTTCGTCCGGCTTTGCTGTCGTTTTGTCAGCCGAAAGAGTCAAGGATTCCTTCGCTTCACAGGAAGCGAAAGCACAAAGAACAAGTGAAATCAGACAAAGGAATAGAAGTGTTTTTTTGAAAAGTCTCATAGTGAATATACCTCCTTTTTTTGCGCTTGGATTACTCAAACCAAGCAATACGTATTTCCACGCGATACGTGGAATTTTCTGCGTCGCCTACAAAAGCCTCTACGGTTACCACGCCCGATTGGGTAAAGGTCAAGACACCGTTTTCATCAACGGTAGCATCATCGCCCGATACAATACGGAAGTGAACATCGTTCGATGCAATCGCCTCGTCAATAACAAGACCTGTGGCCAAGTCGAATGTCGGTTGGGCGATGATGTAGCCCGCGCCCGACTGCTGAATGCCCGCAACACCCTTGAAATCGAAGAGAAGCGGCGGCGTATCTTCCGTTACTGTGACGATACAGGTGTCGGTGAAGCCTCCATCCACAGTAGTAACTGTCACGGTTGCCGTGCCCGCTCCCACTGCCTTTAGCTTACCGATTGCACTGACTGTCACAACCGAAGGATCGCTCGTCGTATAGGTGACATTTTTATTTAGCGCTGCATACGGCTCTACAATAACGCTGAGATCCTTGCTTTCGCCAACCATCATGCTGAGCGTATCCGGAGTAAGTGTTACACCCGTTACACTGCCAGCACGTACGGAGACGTTAAGCATTGCGGTCTTGTTACCGTCGGCAGTTCTAACTATGATAATTGCGCTACCTGAGCGCACTCCCGTCACAGCTCCCGAAGCGTCAACCGTGCAAACGGCCTCGTCTGTGGAGCTGTAGCTTACGTTCTTGTTAGCCGCAAGCTCGGGATAGATTTTGATCTTGGTGGATTTTGTTTCGCCCACGCTAAGCATGAGCACCGCGGCGCTGTCAAGCTCCTTACCGGCGTCATCGGTAAAGACGACGCGTGCGACCTCAATATGCTGATAGGTCGAAAGAATACGACCCGCAATCGAAATTACGATCAGCAATACGATAGGGAGTAATGCTAAAATAAGAATAATCGTTTTTTTCATAAAAAGCTCACATTTCAATTTTGTCATATGCCAACTGGATGCGTCGGATCAAATTCCAAACACACCACAGGGCAAAGATAAGGGAAATCACGATCAGTAAAACGTAAGGAAGGACCGCATTCTCGGCTGTGGATTGCAGGATCAGGAAAAGCCCCATAACAAAGCCGATTGCAAGGCCTGATAGCAATGCGTACGGCGTGCTTTTACTGGTTGTGGAAGCTTCCTCGTCTCCTTGCATACAAACACTCGGATGCTTGATATCCATTTCCAAGCAAAGTGCAATATGACCGATAGCGGCAAAGCCTACGGCGATGCTGCTTAGTACGATCTGCCAAATGGGATACGAAAACGCAGAGATCACAGCGGTCAAAGCCACCGCACCAAGCGTAAAGATCGCATTAAAGGTCAATTTTGCAAAAATCTGCGTGAAATAGTCAACAGGAATGATCTTAGAGGTGTGGAACGTTGCACCGTCGCGTGAAATGGCGGAAGCAGAGGAGATGTTGGAAAGCATTGCCAAAATAGCAACGATCATCACATGCGAACCGGCAACCATATTGACTCCTGCCTGATTTACCGATACCGTCATCAACAGTCTGTCATACGAAATCACGATAAAAGGCATTAACAACGTAAAGAGGAAATATTGGAATACCTCTGAGGGGGAACGGAAAATGCAAAGCATCTCCTTTTTGATCAGGCTAACAAAGGGACCGGAATGACTAAACCGCTTCTGCTTTTTGGAACTCGTTGTAATACGGTTTTCAAGCTGAGGCATTGCAATGCGGAAGTAAAAGGGACGAATAATCATCACCGTTGCAATCGAAAGCAGTGCACAAAGTCCAAGGAAAAGCGGAATGTAGTACCACTTTGAGAAGGAAAGCATTGCCAACGCAAGCTGATAATAAATGAAAATCTTACTGCCAATCGAGCGCACGGTCTCGTTGATCGACGCCACCAGTTGCATTTGCTGTTCTACGATATTAAAGCTTCCGGCAAGTCCCGCGATCAAGGAAATATATGCCCAAAGCGCACCCGCCACAAGCACAAGCAAAACGATGATAGCAAGCACCGAGTGACGTTTCAAAAATGCCAGCACACGCATCACAGGAATGCTGAGGAAAGACGCGAGAATGATCGGCAGAATCGGCATGAGGATCAGATACAACGGGATAGCGCAGTAAAAGCTAACACTCAGGCCGCCAAATATACCAAGACAAATGAAGAGCGGCAAGCAGAGCATCGCGTTGAATGCAAACTCCTTAAAATAAACCAAAAGGATCTTTGAAATAAAAAATTGGTTAGCCGTAACCGGCAAACAAATCAACAGTTCGTTGTCGTGTGACAGATACAACGTACTAATGATACGCGCCACGGTAAAGACGAGCGTAAGTGCCTGCACGATCAGTAAAAGCAACGCGATCAGCTCGGCGTTAATGGCAAAGCCAAGCAGGAAAACACGCGAAAAGGCATAGGCAAGTGCCCCCGTGATCGCCACAAGCAGGATCAGGATTTTGATCGCTGCCACACCCATTTTGCGCGGTGAGGCAGTTTTGAGCAGATCGGTGTGGTTATCGATCTGCAGACGTAAAAGATTTAACGTTGCTCGCATCAGACACCCTCACCCTCGATCTCGCCGACCACGCTCATAAAGATTTCCTCAAGCGAACGTCCCTGGGCGTGTAGTTCACCAAGATCGTAAACGCCTTGCAGTTTACCCTTTTGGATAATGCAACAACGGTCACAAAGGTTCTCTACTACGTCCAAAATATGCGAGCTGAAGAATACCGTATTACCGGCTTTTGCATGGCGCTTCATAACCATCTTGAGCTGATATGCACTCTGCGGATCAAGACCCGTCAGCGGCTCGTCAAGAACCCACAGTTTAGGGCTGTGGACAAGCGCACCGATAACCGATATCTTTTGCTTCATACCGTGGGAATAGCTTTTGATCGGCAGATCAAACGCATCCTTCAATTTGAATATTCTAAGCAGATCCTCACATTTCTCCTCTACTTCTGCCTTGGGGACACTGTAAAGGTTGGCAATATGGGTTACATATTCGCGTCCTGTCAAGCGCTCAAACACAGCATGGTTGTCCGATACGTAACCGATCTGCTGTTTTGCCTGAAGAGGGTTTGTTTTGATGGAAACACCGTTGATCAGGATATCTCCGTGTTGAAAGGGATGAATACCAACCAACGCCTTGATGGTGGTACTTTTACCTGCACCGTTGGAGCCAAGAAATCCGTAAATCTCGCCTGCATTGAGGGAGATAGACAGATCTTCTACGGCGTTAACGTCAGATCCCGCGTAACTTTTTGTTAAATGCTTAATCTCTAACATTGATAAGCCTCCATATCAATCCCGGAACTCGCGAGGAAACCGCATAGGTCTGCCAAGGCACTGCTCCAAAAAGTCAAGTCCTGCGTTGCGTAATTGCAATTGATCATCCTCTACCTTGTAGCAATACAGTGCAACGCGGTAGAAAACAAGGCATAGCAACGAAAAGGCAACAAAAATAATCATCATCAAAATCGGATAAAACGTAAATGCACCGATGGTTACGGACCACATGTCCACAAAAGAAATAAAGGAAACAAAAGTTTTGGCCTTATCGAAGTCGAACATAAAGAAGTAGTTTACCTCTTGTCCCGTGTAGTTGGAAAAAATGTTCAAAAGGCCGCCGCCAATTACGCAGAACACGAAATAACAAGCAAAGCCGATAGCGGCATACTTGAGCGAGCGACGCGTAATGCGTGGGAAAATACGCAGACCCATAGCAAGCACAGGAATCATCAATACGAGCGAATGCTCGTAAACATAGTGCAGATTCCAAAAGCCGAGGCCTGTTGTAGCAAAATCGGGCGAAAGAATTGCAATCAACGTACCTGTGATGTTGACGATAAAGCAAAATTGGAAGAATTTGTTCAGCTTGAACGGAATGGCAATGATGTAGAAAAACGCAGCCAGATTGCAAAGCTGTATCGGCAAACGGGGCAAGCTAAAGCCCATCAAATAAAGCGAATTGTAGTGGAAGAAAAGCGCAAACGTGAGGAAAAGGCACAGATTGTAGCGATCCTCAAAACCGCGGAAGCGGAAGATGCGGTATAATACCAGCGTAATCACGACAAGCGCTGCCATCCAAAGCAGATGCACGGCACCAAAGGTGGACACTTGTATACCGGAGTAACCAAAGATCGATTGGGGCACATAAGCAGGCATCGTACAAAACGCAATGAAGGGGAGCGAAACAAGCAGACGCACAATCTCCCACGGATCGGTTACGCGCAGCACGTGCTTTTCGCGTACACAAAGAGTCAAAGTAATGGAAATAGCAAGCACCAGCTCTACTACGAAATAAACGTAACGGAAGGTGGACGGTGCATAAATACCTACTCCGGTGTTTTGCGTAAAATAGGGCATGAAACGCTCAAAGTAAACGGCAGACAAAACCGAAAACGGCAAGCAATAATAGCAAGCAAGGTTGCGGAACAGACGGCTCTTGGTAAACACCGCCATCGGCAGAACCGAGTAATGTGCGAAATATCCCCAACGAAGGATAGTGGAAAGCAAATCGCTGTTTTCGTAATAGATCTCGTGCATTACGCCGCCATTGATCACGTAAATAAATCCATCGCAAAGCATAAAGCGGAAAAATCCGACGATGCAAAATACGATGGTAAAAATTCTAAGAACTCTGTAAAAAACGGTATCGGATTGCTTGGCCAGCAGCAAAAGCAGCGCCACAGATAAAATGGCCGCGACGGCCAAGGTAATTGCTGTATACATATGTAGTCTCCATTCCGCCGCCACGCGGCGGCACAAAATGATGCTGAAATCAAAAGATGCTAATATTATACTACATTTTTATACATTTTGCAAGAGCTTTTTGGAAAAGTAAGCATTTCGCACAAATAAAGAGGTCGAATTCGGAGAAAAAACATCGTTTTTTGTGCACATTGTCGAATCAAGGAATCTTGAATCGATTTACAAAACAACTATGTCAAATACTCTTGAAAAATTGCGGTACGGAAGGCAAGCAAAAATCTTTTTTGTACCACTTTTATGGTAGAAAATAACACCTCCCCTTCCCTGCTCTATAAGTGTCTTTAAGATAGATCTAAAGTTTATATTTATAATATAAACTTTAGAATGATAAAAAGTTTATCAAATAAAGAAAGAAAAATAGCCGATGAGGTTTCTTTCGATTCCTCATCGGCTATTTTTGAAATGCGGCCTACTATTACACCTCGTTATATATCCTCTTCATATTCGCAAAGGAAAGACGGGTGCCATAAGTACATTCCTCCATACCCTCGTATTCGAGATAAATATCTCCATCGAAGTCGGAGTTCTTTATGGTGCGCATAACATCCCAAATATCGATGTCACCCTGCGCGAGAATAGAACCGCGAAGGAAGGTGCCGTTCACAGATTTGAACCAAGAATCCTCGCAACTGAAATCTTGCCAGCCGCCGGGATCTCTGTGTGCGGGACGAATGTAGAAATCCTTCATATGTATCGTCTTTGCAAACGGGATCATCTTCTTAATTGCGATTTCGGGAATATCGTCAACACAGGTATAATTACCAACATCAAGCTGATGTCCCCAGTTGTCTCTCTTTACGCTCGTCAGAATTTGGCGTACACGCTCAGAGCCGTTAGCGTGGAACCCGTGGTTCTCCAAAAGCACCGTAATACCCAAGGGCTTTGCATAATCGCAAAGCTGCTCATAGGTATCTACGATAAGCGGCAACTCGTTTTGGAACTTCTCCATTGTGTTTTCGCTCATCGGGCGGGAGAACGCCGCAGAATCGACTCTAATGGTGGGGATCTCCATATCGGACACCATATCGATGTGTTGCTTTACTCTCGCAATTTCCGCAGCATAAGCCTCATCGGAAAGCATCAGGAAATTGGCGTTGAGAGAGTAATTTCCAATCGGAACACCAAGCCTTGCACTGGCTGCTTTGAACTCAGGGCGAAGCTCGGGCGTTTGCACAAGATTGAAGCCGAAAGGCACGAGCTCGACTACCTCGGCACCCATTTCGCAAATTTGTTCAAAGGCCTGCACGGGCGTAAGCTCGCCCGTGCGGATCTTTCTTGATACTCCGTAAATTGAAATACCAAATCTTCTCATATTGTTCTCCGTTTCTTTATGCGTTTGCATCGTCAGTGGCACTTACGCTTTCAACAAGCGTTTTGTAGAATTCGTATACGTTGCTAAAATCAGCAAACTCGCCACTCTCTTCCTCGGTATCAACAGCCTTGAGTGCTTCTTCAAACGCCGCGTAAGCCGCTTGCAATTCATTCAACATTTCGGCAAGCTCCTCATCGGTAGCATCATCGGACTCATTCAGTCGAACGTAGTAGTCATAGGCGATTGCACTCATTTCTACGTCAAGCAACTTGGTAACTGCTTCTTTTACATCAGCCGAATACCCCTCAAGGAAGGTAAACAAAGACTCATAGTACATACCGTACTCGCCTTCGATGTAGAGAATGAAGATCATTTGCGCTTCGGTATCCATATTGCAGAAGCTTTCCATAAGAGAAATGACCTTTTCCTTTTCAAAGATCTCTGTCTCGGTATCTTCCGCACTCGACCACATAAGTGCCCAGATAAGGTCGTAGGCATTGTTCATAAACTCGCCCATATTGTGCGCTTTATACTGGTCGTAAATGCTACCACCAATGGAAATTTGCATATTTACGTAGATGGAGCGGTATACATTCATAACGTAGTCGTAGCTCCAGAATATCTCGGTCTCGGGATCGATTACAGCCTCGGGATCAAGGAATCTGTCAAGATTGCTGAGAGAATACAGAGATTTGTGGACAAAAATGTCCTTGATCTCTTCACTGCCCTCGGCAAGTATCTTATCTGCAATACGTTGCGCTCTCTCGAACGCGGTGAAGAAGAGGTCGTACATAGGATAGCCCTGATCGAGTAATTGATAAGCAAATTCTACACCAAGAACAGCATCCTCAAGCTCGGCAAACTCATCAGCCCAAGTGCCAAGATCAACGTCTTCCTCGGGGCCGGTAGACTCTCCATTTTCGGGATACTCTGCAAGAATGGCGCAATAATCGTTGTAAATTGCTCCAAATGCATTCTCAAAGGTAGCCTTATCCTCAGCGGGCATATCAGTACCCGCAAGAGCATCGGCAACAATCTTCATATTCGTTTTGAAAGATGCAAGCCACTCAGCGTTGGTAAAGCGCTGTGTGTAAAGCTCGGTAGCCAGCATAAGGGCGAGGTAAGCGTCCTTTCCTGTCTGCGTCTCAAATTCTTCTGCATAAACGCCGTTTACCATTTCAACAAAGAGACAAACAAACGATTCATACTCTCCGGTATTATCAAAGGCAAGAGGCGGAATGCTCATAGAGTAGAACGCATTCAAGGCTCCCAAGAAGGAGAACTGTTGAGAAGGCGTAAGTGCCAGATACAATGCGAGCATTTCCTTTACATCGGCAATATACTCCTCAGATAGGTCATAGCTCTCATCATCCTCAAAGCGTTTGGTTATGATATCAAGATATTTTTCCATCAATGCATCGAACTCGGGACGGTCCAGAAGCGCACCGCAAAGAGGATAATAACCGCCCTGGGTGTTGGAGAGGTAGCTGATCATATCATTGAAGGTATAAAGCTCTTCGGCGGTAATACCAAGCATACTATTAAGCGGCAAGCCATAGAAGAGCACCTGATTCATCTCGTTCTCGTGAGATCCATCTGCAAGCAGCTCTTTGGAGAGCTTGCACGCCATGTGATAATGGTAGAAGAACTGAGTGGTATCTGCTGTAAGATAGTTAGCGAGAGCATCGAGCTGAGTCATAGCCTCATACATATGTGCAAAGATAGGCTCAAGCGCAGAGGGCAAACGAATATTCGCTATGCTGATAATGGACGCAACGTCGGACTTCACCTCATAATAGTAGTAATAGAGGAAATCGAACGCATCATCATTGGTTCTCCACATAGAAACGTAGTAGAAGAATTGAGAGAACTCATAGCTGTAGAACTCGCTGTTAACGATGCCATCGTATACAGCCTCGATCTCGTCCGCATAGGCATCAATGTTCTCAAGCCAATCTTCTCCAACCGCATCCATCAGATCGTCCAGATCGAGCATATATCCGAAAACATCGATCAGAAGAGTGAAGAACTCAGGATCAACGGTGGGATAATCGGAGAAAAGCATCTCTACGTCTTCATCTTCTCCGTTTGTAAAGGTGAAGAGCGTTTCATCCTTAAATGTGGTCACCATACCGTTGATAACATCATAAAGGGTGTAGATCGGTCTGTCCAAAACCTGCAGCTTTTCAATCGCTGCTTCTACAGATTCTCTATCCGTGCATTGAATTTCAAATTGACCCTCGGTAAGCGTAAATGCGCCTTCAAACTCGTAAATATCCTCGCCCCACTTGTTAAAGCCGTAGATCATAGCGACACGAGCCATATTGAGCGTTTCTTCTCTTGTGAGCAGGCTTTGCTCTGCGGGAGACATATCGTGATAGAGCTGCATCAGCTGAACGGCGAGCTCACCGTCCGCGGTTGCGATCTCGGGAACATCCTCACCGCTCCAGGTAAAGTCGGAAGCAATGCTTGCGTTATCCTTGAATTTGGATACAGCGGTATACTTGATGACAACCTCATAGGGGTAATTCTTTCCATCATACACAACGTTGACGGTTTGTGTAAGGGGTGTGTTAGAATCGTTAACGGCTGACAGATCAAAGCCATCGATCATTTCTTCGGTAACGATTACATCTCTTTTTACCTTTCCGTTAAGGGCGGAGAGTGTAAGAATGCCGCCCTTGACGTCAATGCCTGCGTCATGGCTGTTGTATGTAACCTTGGTAGGCTTGGTCAGAGTAACGTTTTCAACATTATGCACGTTAACACTGAAGCTTGCGGTGTAAGTATCACCACCGGTCGTGTAGGTTGCGGTAAGCTTTTGAGTACCTGCGGCTTGAGAATTGAATCCATCGATCTTTACCTTATCGCTCTTGAGGATAACGGTATAGTTACTGCCATCGTCTCTTGTGATCTTCAAACGACCGGCAGAAAGGTCGAGAGCATCGCCCACAAGATAGTCGGCAACAAAATCAACGACCTGCATACGCTCAACAACAGTTACGGTAAGCTCAACGGTCTTATCCTTATAGGTAAGGGTGATCTTTTGCTCTCCCAGTGTATTCTTATCAAAGCCCGAAATACTGACACCCTCGGCATTCATGGGAATTTCGGTTTCTTTGCCGTCCTCATAAACAACAAGAACGCCGCTTGAGAGATCGAGCTCCTCTCCCAAAAGGAAAACCGCCTGAGGCATAGCATCTTCCTTAATGGCAATATTATCAATGCTCTTGCCCGGGCTAAGCAGCACAATAAGCAGCACTGCAACGGCAATGGCTACGGCAGCTACCGCACCCAGGATGATGGGTAATTTGGGAAGCGCTTTTTTGGTTGCAGTCTTGGGCTCCACAGATGCACTGTCATTTGCTGTGGACTCAACAGATGCGCCACTTTCCAATTCTGTGTTTTCTAAATTCGAATTATTCTGTTCTTCCATATTGCTTTTCTCCATTACTACTGTTATTCCTCAACCCAGAGGGCATAAAGCTTTTTGCCCTCATCGGCCTCGGAAAGATTTGCTGATGTGAACGCAGGCACGTTGGTTGTAGAACTGTTTCCCCAGCCTGCAAAGGTGTACCCCTCTCTGATCGGATCGGAGAGAGAATTGCTTGAATTCAAATTTGCGATCATTCCCTTTTCAACGTAGATCACGTAAGCATTGTCCTCTGAAAGAACACAGCCGTAAACAACGGGTCTGTACGAAGAGTTCCAATACTTATGCCATTGTTCAGGCAACTCGGTAAAATCTACGTAAATCGTGAGGGCAGGACAACCGTAAAATGCGTGCTGTTGGACGGTTTCAACACCCGAGGAAAGCACGATTGCGGTAAGGCCTTTGCAATTTCGGAAAGCTTGCTTACCTATAAAGTTTACACTTTCCGGAATAACGATAGCCGTGATAGCGCTGTCGCCGTAGAATGCGAAGTTGCCGATCTTCTCGGCTTTTCCAAGATCGACGGTCTTGAGGCCCTCGCATCTGTAAAAAGCATAATTGCCTATTTCGGTAACGGTTGCGGGAAGCTTGACCTCCTCCAGGGCTGTGCATCTGTAAAACGCCTTATCGCCTATGGTAACAAGAGACTCGCCAAAATCAACCGTTTGAAGCGATTCGCACTTGTAGAAAGCCTTTTCGCCAATATACTTTGTGCCGCCGAGATCGACCTGCTTCAAGGATACAAAGCCATAAAATGCGTTGGCTCCAATATATTCGACAGATGCGCCGAAAACGATGCAATCGATGCCGTATGTATTGAAATATTGCTCTTCTTCAATAGATGCTCGCTCGGAGTAGCCGCAGCAATAAAAGGCATAATCTCCAATATACGTGACATCTGCGGGAAGTTCGAGAATATCAAACGCATCATCGCTGAGCGAAAGAGATGCTGACGAGCCACACTTATAGAATGCAGAACGGCCGATATATGTCAGCATAGGGGGGAGTGAGCCGGGATTGAGGCTTTTACATCTGTAAAAGGTGTAATCCTGAATGACCTCAAGCGTTTTGGGCAATTCAACCGAAGCAAGTGCCGAGCAATCATAGAACGCCGCTCTGCCAACCGTTTTGACAGATGAGGGCATTGATACGGCAATAAGCGTGCTGCAATTATAGAAAGCATAATTGGCAACGCCCACTGTACCATCCTCAAAGGTGATTTCGGCACCTATTTTTTCGTTGTAGTCAACTACCCAATTCCCTGCGTAAACCACACCGTTTGCATTTTTATACAGATCTGTGTCGCGGAAAGCATAGCTTCCAACTATTTTAAGGGATGTGGGCATTTCGATTTTTTCGAGCTTGGCACACTCTCTGAAGGCGGAATCGCCAATCGTCTCAAGCACGCTTTCGCCGAGAATACTTGTGCTATCACCGATGTTTGGATTTACCTTGCCAAGTACGACGTCGGCAAGCTCCTTGCAGGCAATAAACGCCTGTTCACCGATCTCGCGCACACCGCCACCGATAATGACACTCATGATCTTTGACTGTGCAAATGCGCCTTCGCCGATGATCCTAACACTATCGGGAATTTCAACACGCATAATTCCCGTGTTGCGGAAAAATGCAAAGGATGCAATACCAACCGTATCCTCTTTGATAGAAAGCGTCGATGCAGTACCGTCCTTGCAACCAATCAGCCATTTTCCTACATAGACCTCATTGAGCGTCGGATCTGCATTCCAAAGCTTTGTTTCGCGGAATGCGCCATCATCGATAACCGAAATTCCGGTACCAAGAGTTACATTTGAAAGCTCGGAGCAAAGATAGAATGCTCCCGTACCGATCCTTTTGACAGAATCGGGGATAACGACATTTTCAAGTGCGGTGAGTTCCGAAAAAGCATAGTCGCCAATTTCGCTCAATGCATCATTCAGCACCAGCGTGCTGATCTTTTTGCATTTTGCAAACGCAAGCGAGCCTATAAACTCAAGCTTTGCCGGCATCGTCATACTCGTCAAGCTTGCGCAATCGGTAAAGGCACTTGCTTCAATTCTCTTAATGCCGTTCCCAAGCGTGATCTCCTCAATGCTTCCGCAATAAGCGAACGTATTCTTGGCGATCGTTTCCACGCCGTTGGGGATAATCAATTTTCCTGCAAGCAGTCGACAGCTTGCAAAAGCGCTCTCGCCAATAAAGGTAAGTCCTTCGGGAAGGGTAATTGAGGTGACGTAAGAGCAGTTTGCAAAGGCATACTCGCCAATGCTCTTTACGTTCTTTCCGATGGATACGCTTGTAACATCGCTCTTGTTGAAGAACGCCTTTTTACCTATGCTCGTTACGGGCAATCCTCTGTAAGTATCGGGAATCACGATATCTCCCGAGGCAGTGCCCTTGCTTGTTACCTCGTATTCCGTTTTACTGTTTGTTAAGGTAAAGGTCATTCCGCTTTCCTTTTCCCTTTCAAAGGGAATGGAAGCTGACCACTCCGAATCACGGCTGATACCCTCTTTGCCGTTGGCCTTTACCTTAATGGTATAGTGCCCCTCGGTGAGAGAGGTGAGTGAATAGTAATTTTTACTGGCTATTACCTCGCGGGGCTCCTCGCCCGCTTTTGTGATGCTGATCGTATAGAGTCTTGCTGCGGGAACCTTTTTCCAGTTCAGCTGAAGCGTGGTGTTCTCCACAGCAAGTTCTTCCGGCGTAGCGACCTGCTCCGTATCATCACATGAAGCGAATGTAAATAGGCCGAAAACAATTAAACTGAGTATCAATAGCAAACGAAGTTTTTTCATCCGTCGCTCCTTTTTAAGCATTTTGCAAATAATGTTTGTATCTACACGGTTTTCGTATCCCGTGCTTCCTCGTCCGTCTTTTTGAGTTTTCTCTCCCGAATGATCTCATGCGGCCACTTGAATTTGAACTTTCTGGCTGCAATATCAAGGAGAACAAATATAATAGACAGAATGAGAAGAACGATTCTGGGATCGACCGTCTTCTTAATGGTGGGCAAAAAGCTTGCAAAAACCTCTGCAGGATCGCCCACAGTACTTCCCTTTCCTTGCTCTGCAAGAAGCGTCATCAGCTCCTCGCCGATCGGGCGTCTATCCGTAAAAGTGTTATACTCCTGGGAATAAGAGAAGGCCTCGTAAAGAACTACCCTTGAGAGCTCCACGCCGGCTTCATCAAGCTTTTTGATCACGATCTCGTAAAGACCGGCATCCTTGATGATGAAATTGAAGCGTCTTCCGCTCTCCAGCGTTTGAATGGAAACGCCTTCCTCAAGCACGGAAACAAGGTGCTCGGATATCGGCGTTACCGAAACCTCAACCCGTTCTGTTTCACCAATGCCGTAAACACCGAGTTGATAGTGGTAGTTCTCTGACTTGAGAACGTACCCGATGCTGTCTGCACGTACATCCTCCATCGGGAAAATGGAGTTTACAATGTTTGTGATGATCGTTTTGCCAACTACATCCTCCATAAAGGTTTGCGACCATATACCCGAAAGATCGCACATAAAGCTGCCAACGCTACCCTTGCCGTATTTCCACTCGGCATAGATGGGAACGTATTCTCCCATAAGGGGAACGGATGCATCCTTTTTCGCCACGGTACCGTAATAACCGGTAAGCTCAGGAATAAACGTGCTTTCAACACCTGCAACAGCAGGTGTTCTATCCTTGATAGTGGGATGGAAGGGCTCACCATAGTTGATTTCCGCAACAGCCTCAAGTGCCAAATCGTTTCTCATCGTTTCGGGGATCTTGTGCAGTTCGGATGGCTTGACGTTGTAGTATTTTCCTCCGCCCAGGGTTGCAGCGTTCGTCATTTGTTCTGTCAGTGCGCTATCTTCGTTATTGATGGTAACGATGGACATTGTAATATCGTCGTTATAGTTATCTTCGATATATGCACTGTAAACCTCATATTGGTCACCGGGGTTACCGTCCGTAACCAAGATAATGTGCTTTCGTTCAACATTATTGATGACCGAAAGCGCTCTGCCCGCCCTCATAATGGCATCCGAGAAAATGGTTCCGCCATGGGCTCCGCTATCGCCACCTATCTTTTTGATAGTGTCACGAATCGTATCCTTTTGCGTAACGGGCAATATTTCAAGCTCCTCGCTTGCTCTTGTTTGGAAAGACATAACGCCACAGAAGTCACGGTCGCTGAGCGCATCAAGACAGCCTTCAGCACCTTCCTTTGCTGCGTCAAGCTTACCCATACTCATAGATGCGGATGCGTCAACAACGATCATAACCGCAATAGGCGGTGTAAAATCGATCGCATTTATGGGAAGCATTTGCTTGAAATAGGTGGAGCTTGCAATGTCGTTGCGATTGTATGCGTGAGGAATCTTTTGACCGTTCAGCTCATCGAGAGAGCCGCCTACGGTAAAAAGACCTCCGCCAAGATCGTAAACGTATTCGTTGAGCATCTCCTCAAAACCGGCAGGCATATCAGAGTACGCCACGTTGACAAGAATGATCTGCTCGTATTCCGCCATTTGTTCGATGGTTCTCGGAATGTCAGCAAGATCCTCGGAAAAGCTCATATCCGTAACCGAGAAATTCTCATTGAGAAGAGTTGCGAGCTTTGCTCCCTCCCCTTCTTTTCCCTCGAGAATAAGAATGTTGTCAAACGCCTCAAGATTGATAAAAGCACGATATGAATTGTTCTGTTGAACGGTATCATCGTCGCAGGCTATCTCAAAACGCAATTCGTGCATTCCTCTTTCTGCAAGAGAAAGCGCGATTTCAAAGGTCTGCTCCTCACCTGCGAGCACAACAGAAGTAGAGCCGATCAGCTCTTCATTGTCATACGCACTGACGGTAGCCGCTTTTTCACCCTCAAAATTGCTTCTCACGGTGAGCTCGGTGATAAAGTTGTCGCCAAGAATGATTCTGGTATCGGGGGTTTTGACCGAATATATCTGTACCTCGTCATGCTCCTCATTGGGGTAAAGAACGGTATCCACCTTGACACCCTCTGCAGCAATGGCTTTGATAACGGAAAGAACATTGTTATCGGTTTCGATACCGTCTGAAAGAACCACGATCTTGGAGGTTTCGGGATTTTTGAACAGGGTGCTTGCATACTTAATAGCAGATGCGAGATCGGTCGCGGTGCTATCGGGAACCTCGGAGGTGAGATAATCCTCAAGCGCCTGCTCCATATCGTAGGTCATTTTGCCGGAAAGCACTTGACCGTGGCCGAATTTAACAATACCGAGACGGTATTTGCCATCGGATATGGAAACAACTGACTGCACAAACTCGGTCTTGGCATCCGAGGAGGTCTCGTTACTGTCGGTCGTATCAACGAGAATGATCAGCTCATTCTCAAGATTGGGTTTTTCGTAGCTGAACGTGATCCCTGCAAGCAGAAGGATCGCCAGCGTTATTGCAAGCCCATGGAACAGCATAGAAAGAATTCTGTTGCGAGTCTTTCTGTACTTTTTATTGGCTTTGAAATACGGGAAAAGCGTAAGTGCGATTGCCGGAATCAGAAGCAATAAAAGCCACGGGTGCGAAAAATGAATTCTGAAATTCTGCATTTGCCTGCGCTCTCCTTAAAAGTTCTTTTTGATCTGTAATGCCCATTCTATAAACAGCAAAGAAACGAGTGCGATTGCAAAATAGAATAGCAGATCCTCAAATTCTATTCTCGTCTCAACTTCAACATCGGCTGAAGGCAATGCATCCACCTGGCGGGTGAGATTGCTTTGCTCCTGTGGGATTCTTACATAGAAATTCTCAATAAGAAGCTCTTCGCCGGACATAGGCATTTGCGTTACGGTATACGTACCGGGGCGCGTTACGGTAATGGAGCCGGTCTTGCCTTCCATAGCATAATCGATTCCGTTACCAACCACCTTAAGATCACTTCCTCTGGCATTGAGTTCAACGGTATCACCGATCTCAAACGCATTGGAAGGAATGGTCATGGGAATGTAATGGTTAAACATATTGTACATGAGGAACGAAAAATCAGGCATTGCACAAAGATTGGAGTAGTTGAGGTCAAACGCCCACACAACCACCTTTGCTTCGGGCTCGTCTTTTGCAAGAATAACGGGCTGTCCGTTGTAATATGCAAGCTCCTCGTAGCCGTCGGCAGAAATGACCTCAACATATCTTGCAATGGTAATTCTTGCCGAATCAACGTATTTTGTAAGCTCATGGGAAAGACCGGAAGCAAGTGTGGTCTCCGGATTGGGCGTATTCAAAATGTTACCAAAAGCAATTCCCGCTCCCTCGGGGGAGGAACGAGGATCGACAAGAAGCACAAGGCCGTCAGTAGGCATAACCGTGGGCATTTTGTGTTCAAAGATGTAAAGGTCAAAGCCCTCGGTGGCTGCCTTTTCGTCAGCCTTGAGCTCCTTGAACTCTATGTTCCACTTATCCTTCATCATTTGGCGCATCGTGCGCACTACACCGCCAAAATAGTTGTTGGGCAACGAGCTGGCATACTGAACTCTGATTGTCGGCTTGGTGCCACCGTAGAGGAAGAAGGAGTTATCCTCAGTGAAGGAATCCTCAACTGCTACATAAACCTCGATGTAATCGAAGGAATAGAGATATTCCCCGCCGAAATCATCTTCTGTAAAGGTTATAACCTTTTCCTCTTCGGTAGGATCGAAATATTCCGAGCGAGTGGGGAGTGACAGCTTTTTGCCGACACCGTTTGCACCATAAATTTCGCAGTATATATCGATGTTTCCATCGTATTTATAGCAGCCTACATCAATGGTGATTTCGTAATGGTTCTCCTCGTTCAGATCTGCACTGCAATTCAAAATAGCAGCATTCCATTCTTGACTCTTGGATATATCAATCACGTTGATACCGTTCTTTTCAAGATACGTTGTTCCGGTATAAAGGAACACTTGTGCATCGGGGTTATAACGAAGAACCTCCTCGGTAAGACCTACCGCCGCGTTCATATCACCGGCGCTGTAAGTGCACTTGTTCTCGCCTTCAGTAAGTGCATCAAGAGCTGCGAGCACGTCGTCTGCCTGATTGTTGCCATTGCGTTGAACAAGGAATTGCGGCTCACTGTTGGCAAGGATAACAGAAATAACTCCGCCTTGCTCAAACGTCTCTTCGACCAGGAGCTTCGCTTCTTGCACAGCACGTTCAAATCTGGTATACGCACCGTCGCTTACGCGCATAGATGCCGAAGCATCGATAATGATGATTTTTTCGTTTTCGTCTCCCCTTTTCTCGTGCTCAATAACCGGTTGTGCAAGAAGCAATCCGCATATTGTGAGAATCAAGAACTGACACAAAAAAGTTAAAACGTTATTCAGACGGCTTATCGGCAATCTTTTCTTTCTGTACTTCAGACTAAGCTTCCATACATGGGTGCTCGACACCATCTTTTTTTCATAATTGGGCTTTATAATATAGATAACGATCAACAGTATAAGACCTATAAGCCCTAAAAAACCTATCGGAGCTAACCAAGTCATGCCATAATACCTACCTTTAGCAATTTTTTGAATAGCACTTTTTCAATAGGCTGATTGGTGCATACCGACACAAATGCTACACCGCGTGAATTTGCAAACGAGGTAAGCGAATTATGTATCTCCTCGAGAGCCTTCTCGTATGCAGCTTGCGATGTACGGTCGATTTTCATTTTCATATTTCGGACGTCTTGAATATCAACAGATTCCGAGTCGATGAGATTCATTCTGCCCATATAAAGAGGATCCTTCTCTTCAGGCGTCATTACCTGAATGAGCATTACCTGTCTCTTCTTATAGCAAAGATAATCTACCGCGCTCTTCCAATCGCTGTCGGTAAAGAAATCTGAAATGATAACAGTCAAGCCGTCGTTGTTGCCCGGATTGGGCGCATTGATGATCGATGAACGAAGATCGCTCTCTCCGTCAAATTCCACTGTATTCAGCGAGCTAATAGCGTTAAAGAACGCGCGCTTGCCAACGATAGTGCCGAAGGGATCCTCTGCTTTTTCGCCGTTGATCAGCTTAAACGATACCTTGTCCATATTATGCACAGAAAGATAACCCAAAGAAGCAGCAACCGCTATTGCATATTCTGCCTTTTCGGGATTGACCTTTCCCATAGAGCCGGAGCAGTCAAGGAAAATTTGCGTGTGCATCTGTCTTTCGTCGGTGAAAAGCTTTAAGAAAAACTTTTCAAAACGGCTGTAAAGATTCCAGTCAATACGGCGAATATCGTCACCGAGCATATATTCTCGGTAATCGGCAAATTCGACCGTTTGTCCATAGGTTTTTACAAGATGTTTACCGCCAAAAAATCCGGCAAGATCTGCCTTGAGCTCTAACGACAAGGTCTCTAAACGACTGAAAAATTCATCGTTTAAGTATGAACCCTTCATTATTTTCTCCCAAATTTACGCTTTTTTGTAGTACCGGGGACTTTTCCCTCGATTGCAGTCTGTTCTGCAGATGTGGCAGTGAGCTCCGCGGCAGTAACCGAGGGAGCCTCATTTTTAAGCTTCTTCTTTCCGGTCAGCTCATCAATGATCATTGTTACGATCTCGTCAGCCGAAACTCTTTCTGCGATTGCTTCAAAGGTGAGCTTCATTCTGTGACGAAGAACGGGATATGCAAGTGCATTGATATCGTCGTAGGAAACATTGAATCTGCCGCTCATAAGTGCCTTGACCTTAGCAGCGGAAATAAGAGCCTGACCTGCACGGGGGGATGCACCCAGACGAACGTACTTCTTTGCTGCCTCGGATGCGCAATCGCTATCGGGGTGCGTTGCCGAGCAAAGAGTCATCGCGTATCTCATAACCTCTTCCGCTACGGGGATCTGGTTAGCGGTAGCTCTCATCTCCAAAAGATCAGCGCCGTTACAAGCTGCATCTGCAACCTCTGCCATGGTCTTTTGTGTCATATTAACGATATCCATCAGCTCGTCAAGAGAAGGATTCTTAACGATGATCTTGAACATAAGACGGTCCATTTGTGCCTCGGGAAGCGGATATGTACCGTCCTGCTCAACGGGGTTTTGAGTAGCCAAAACGAAGAAGGGCTCTTCGAGCTTTCTGGAAACGCCCATTACGGTAACGGTATGCTCCTGCATTGCCTCAAGAAGTGCAGACTGCGTCTTAGGAGTAGCACGGTTAATTTCGTCCGCAAGAATAATGTTGGAGAAGATAGGACCGGGTTGGAACTCGAATCTGGAGTTGCCTGCATCATCCTTAATGATGATATTCGTACCCGTAACGTCTGCGGGCATAAGGTCGGGAGTAAACTGGATTCTCGAGAAAGGAAGATCGAATACTCTACCAAGAGAACGTACAAGACGTGTCTTACCTACGCCGGGAACACCTTCCAGAAGTACGTTACCGCCTGCGATCATAGCGATGACCGCACCCTCGATAACATCTTTTTGTCCGATTACGTCGCGGCCGATCTGTTCGAAAATGTTTTTGCATTGTGTGCTGAATTTTTGAATGTTTTGTTCTGTAACCATTTTTCTGTCTACCTTTTTATTGATTTTTTATATTTTTTATATACTGTTGAAATAGGTCTCGAAGAATTCACGGAAATCGGGGGGGATTTCTCCATTTTCTTCAAATATACCAAGTGCATATTGATAGTAGTACTCGAGGTAATCTCTATAATAAGTGTTTCCGTCGATAAATTGGTTGGAATCCTCCCATTTACCACCTGCACCTTGACCTTTACCGTCACCTTTGCCTTCGCCCTGCTCATCGCTCGAGCCTTGGCCGCCTTCGTTTTCGCCCGAGGAACCGGAGCCGTCGCCCTCACTTCCCTGGCCGCCGTTTTGGTCGCTCTCGACATTTGCACTTCCACTTGAGGGAAGGTCCTCTGCCTTATCGCCTTCGTTGGACGAGGAGCCTTCTTTACCGCCCTCGCCTTCACCCTCGGTGTCACCGTCGCCCTCGTCTATCTGCACAAAAACAGCGACAAAATAAAGCTCGGTGGTAACCTCGGTTTCTTGTCTTTCGGGATTGGCATATCCGTCATCCCAGCCCTCAAAGACCCAACCGTCCTCTGCCATTGCAACAACAGGGGTGGTCGATCCGCCCGGCTCTACAAGCTGGTCGGCTTCTCCCTCGATCCATCCACCTTCCTCTACCATATAGGTAACGGCAAGATAGTTAGCGTAGGGATCATCTTCGACAACTTCATTAAAATCAGGGATAATATCGTTGCCGGCAAGGCCGGTAATAGTCGTCATAGACGCCCCGAGTATCAGAGATACTGCCGCAAGGCAGGCGACGATTTTGGAGATACGAAGTCGTATCTTTCTTCCTTCAACGCAAGCGATACTTGCTTTTGCATTCTCACGTTGTGCCGTGGCTATGTAAGAGTCATCGCCCTCGAGCTCGAGCATCGTTATCATACGCTCCTCAAGGCCAAGTCTGTCCATTCGCTCGGCGGTTTGGACAACGGACGGCTTATACTTAAGGAAGAAGAACAGTACGCCACTAACAAGCCACACGCCTGCTCCTATTCCTATCGCAAACCACACTCCGCCGAAGTCAAATATCCACGCCGCAAGAGCCGCAAGAAAGTTTGCTCCACAGCCCACTGCAAGTCCTGCGAGGGCGGATTTGATGACCGCCTCGAGAATTAAGCGTGAATAATGCTTCTTAAACATTTGTTTTGCATCATTCATAAAATATATATTCCTTTCTTTCTATATTCCAATTAGATTGAATGGAAAACAGGTGCTTTCCACCCAATGTAATTGGAATATCCCTTACGCCGAGGGGCATATAGCCCCTCGGCAGACTCGTTATACTAACGATGTCTTTTAAGAGTTATTCACAGACGGGTGTCTGTGGTTTTGTTTTTAGATCTTTCAATCAATCTTTGGTTACTGTAATAGTAAGTTCTGTGTTATCATCATAAGAGTAGAACTCGATATAATAAGTAACTCCTGCTTCAAGAGCAACACCAGACTTAATATTATCGACGTAACCCGCCTCACCATAGGTACTATAACTATACCAATCAGAATAGCTATCGGGATCATCATAACAGCACATATAAGTATCACCACCGATCAGGCTGAAGGTGTAGTTTCCGCTTTCAGTTACTGTGATCTTATAGTATGCTTCCACCCATCTTTCAGCAAGGAGGTAAGTCTTGGTTTCGCCAAGTTGAAGCTCAATAGCATACTCAAAACTTGTTCCTGCAAATTGTGCTTCAAACTCCTCTTGAGTCATCCACTTAGCATAAATGGTGGTTACGGTTCCGTTGTAGTAGGAGCCTGTAAGAGCTTCGCCTTCCAACGCTTCATTATTATACCAACCGTCAAATACATAACCGTCACGGGTAGGTGCTGCGGGAAGAGTAATGGGCTCTGCGCTGGTGATGCTTTCAACTGCACTACCGCCATTGGTCTCAAAGGTATAAGTGATCTCCTCACCGGTGAAGCCCCAAAGAACCATATGATCGCCGTCGTAGTAATCGTACGCAGCCCAACCGTCAGCCCATCCTTCGGGTGCGGAGGGAGCAGCAACAAGGAACGTGATAACGTCGTCAACATAGTAGAAAGCACTGGATCCGATTGTTTCAAGAGATTCGGGAAGAGCGATACTACCATGAAGAGCGGTGGAATAGAATGCTCTGCTTCCGATCGTCTTGATAGTGGAAGGAAGCGTGAGAGATTCCAAATCGGAATAATAGAATGCGCTTTCACCAATCACCTCAAGGCCCTCATTGAGCGTAATGCTCGTTATAGAAGATCCGTAGAATGCTTCGGCCATAATTTCCTTAATGGTGGAAGGAAGCGTGAGAGATTCCAAAGCAGAATAATAGAATGCGCCTTCACCAATCGCTTCAAGACCCTCGTTCAGAGTTACACTTGTAACGGTAGACTCGTAGAACGCGCCCTCCATAATCTCCTTAACGGTAGATGCGAAAGTAACGTGCTCAAGTACCTCACTGTTGCTGAATGCATAAGAGTAGATATGAGTAATTCCCTCGGGAATCGTCAGACTAGTCTCATTGCCAACGTAGGAAATGAGATATACGTCACCGTTTTCAAGAGTCAGAGTGGTAAAGTCATCGCTGGTTTTGATGGTGCTTTCGCCCTCGGAGTAAATGCGAATAGCGTAATATGCAACGCCGCCACAGGTTTCATCATCACCGGGCTTAAGCTCGATTTTGGACTTGTTGCAGATCTCGATCAAAGAGGAGCAACCATAGAATGCATCACTATCTCCCCAGCTATTTGTGAGGAATACGCTCTCGGTCATATCCGAAGGAATGGTGATCGTAGCAAGCGACGAGCAGTAGTAGAATGCTTCTGCTCCAATAGCGGTGATCATTTCGGTAAGCTCAACACTTCTCAGGTTAATGCACTCTGCAAATGCCTCTTCACCAATGGTAATGGGCTCGGTGCGTCCACCCTCAAATACGAGAGTTTCAAGGCTTTCAAGTCCATAGAAGAGTCTGTCGCCGATAGATGTAACCGTGTTAGGAACTACAAAGTCAACGATTACCTTTTGTGCGGGGATCATAACGATGCCCGTGCCGTCAGCGGTATAGAGGATACCGTCATCTGCTTTGTAGGTAACATTTCTGGGATCTACGTTGAACGCTGCAATACCCGTGTTTTGGAACGTATCACTTGCGATAGCAGAAACGCTTGCGGGAATGGTGATCTCGGTAAGACTTGTGCAGCCGTAGAAGAGATCCTCTGCCAGCTCGGTCGTCTTACTTCTGAGATCTACTTCAGCGAGAGCGGTGCATTGCCAGAAAGCGCCCTTGCCAATGTTGGTTGCCGTTTCGGGAATAACGATGCTCTCAAGAGAAGCACAGTATCTGAACGCATACATACCAATGGTGCTTACGGATGTGGGAAGCTCGATGGTCTTAAGACTGCTGCCCTCAAAGGTGTAGTCACCAATTTCAGCGCACTTGCTGCCGTCCTCAAAGTAAATGCTCTCAAGGGTGGCAATTTCAAAGAATGCCGAAGGAGCTTCTTCTTCCGGGCTCTTTTCAGTTCCCTCAATCACAGTAACGTTTGCGGGAACAGTAAAGGTCTTCAGCGAGGTGTATGCGAAGGTACCTGCAGGTATCTTTTCGAGCTGCGAGTTGGGTGCAAAAGTAACAGACTCCAACGAAGAGCAGGAATGCGGATCGTAATCATAGTAATAGAATACACTTGCACCAAGAGTCTTAAGGCTTGCGGGGAAGCTTACGGAAATAAGCGCATTGTCACCTGCAAAGGCATAATCGCCAATGCTGATGAGACCTTCCTGGAAGGTGATGCCGAGCAAATCTTCGCAGAGGTAGAATGCGAAACTTCCAATGTTAACAACGCCTGCAGGAATTGCAAGATCGATAACGGGAGTCTCGGAGAATGCATAATCGCCAATCTCTACGAGTGCGCTATTCTCTGCAAAGGTAACAGAGGTAAGTCCCGACTCTTGGAAGGCATTATTGCCAATGCTGTAAGCTCTTGCAGGGAGAGCGAGAGTGTTCAGCGCATAGTTGTATCTGAACGCCTCGTCGCCAATGATCAGGAGATCATCGCCGCCCTCATTGAAGGTAACGGTGTGGAGAGCACTACAGTATCTGAATGCTTGCTTATCGATCTTTTGAACGGTAGAAGGAATGTTTACTTCCTCAAGTGCACTACAGAAGTCAAAGGCTGCCGCCTGAATTTCCACAAGACCTTCGGGAAGAACGACCTTTTTGATGTTTTCATTGCCGTAGAATGCGCTTGCATAAATAACCTCTACGTTAGCATCAACAACGAGTTCTTCATCCGTCTTTGCGAGAGGATAAACAACCAAAGCAGACTTATCCGCACTGTAAAGAACGCCGTCAATAGACGAGTAGTAAGCGCCCTGTCCGTCAGCACCTACGTTGATTGCAGCAAGCTTGTCGCAACGGTCAACCATAGAAGAGCTGAAGTCCATCAGACTTGCGGAAAGCGTAAGGCTTACGAGCTCGGAACAGCCATAGAATGCTTCATCGCCAAGAGATACAACATTGGAAGGAAGAACAACCGCGGTAAGACCGCTGCAACGTTCAAATGCTTCGTTACCAATGTACATTTTCTCGCTACCACCCTCGAAAACGAGAGAAGTAAGCATTGTTGCCTCGTAGAAGGCACGGTCGTGAATCTTGATTACGCTCGCGGGAACGGTAAATTCACCCTCACGAGCCACGGGATAGTAAACCAACTCCTTCATATCAGCGGTCATAAGAACGCCGTTAAGAGAGGTATAGTATGCTCCGCTCTGATTTTCAACGGTAACGGAGGTAAGGCCGCCACAGGAGTTGAATACGAGAGCACCGTTTGCAAGAGGTGCGATCTCCTCACCGGTGTAAGATGTGTAAGAAGCAAGTCTTGCGGGAAGAACGATGGAGGTAAGAAGGTCTGCATTGTCAAATGCGTTTGCTCCAATGGTAAGAGGAGCATCTCCGCCCATCTCAAAGGTGAGGGAGGTAAGAGAGTCGTACAAACCGTAGAATGCATTAGCACCGATACCGAGTCTATCATAGGTCTCGCCGCTGGCAGGATCGGTGTATGCGGGCAGGTTGCGTACACTCTTGGGAATTACGAAGGAAACCAATGCGGAGCTATAGAAGCACTCAGCACCAATGGTGGTCAGGCGAGGATTGTCGCCTGTAATGGTAACACTCAAAGCGTCTACATAATAACCTGCAAACTTGAATGTTCCCTCTTCGAGTACGGTAAGACGGGAAGGAAGCTCTACGGTCTCCAGATAATCGCAGTAGTAAAATACGTGACCGCGATAGATATCTGTGTAGTAGGTTCCCATGCTCTCGTTGTAATATCTGTCTACAAAAGTAGCTCCAAGCACGAGATCCTCTGTACCGTTTTCAAAGATAACCTTTTCAAGGCGAGTATTAGCGAAAGCATATGCGCCAATGGTCTTGACGGATGCGGGGATGGTAATTTCGGTAAAGTTGTAGGATGCATCGTAGCTGGATTCGTTAGCAAATGCAAATGCACCGATGCTCTCGATTACAGGAGTACCTGCAAAGGTAACTTTACCAAGCTCTTCACATCCATAGAAAGCATAGTTGCCAATGGCCTTTACAGATGCGGGGATAACGAGCTCCGTAATGTAAATATTGCCTTCGAATGCACCGTTGCCGATGTTCTCAAGCACGGAGCCTTCAACGGTGAGCGTAACACTAGGATAGTAATAAGTGCTGCTCCACCAACCGCCTTCAGCGTAACCGCTGAAGCAGTAAGAACCAATGGTCTTTACAGATGCGGGAACGGTAATGTCAAGCTCTGCGCCCCAGAATGCATAGTCACCGAGAGTAACAAGGCCCTCGTTGAGCACGATGGAGTCAGCAGTGGTCTCGTAGAATGCAGAATGACCGATGGAAACGGTGTGCGCGGGAAGTGTGAGTGCGCCAAGCTCTGCATTTCTGAATGCGTTTGCACCAATGGTAAGCGTACCGGTAGCTTCGCCTGTAAATACGATCGCATCGATATTTGCAGAGTTGAACGCATCGTCACCGATAACAGTAACGGCATTGCTGATGGTAAGGGTACCAAGGGTTACGTTTTGGAATACACCGTTAGTGATGGTAGTAACAGTTGCGGGAAGCTCAAAGTCACCGTTCTTGCCCTGCGGGAAGAATACGATCTCGGTCATAGCCTTATCGTATACAACGCCGTCAACAGAGGTGAGGTACTGAGAGTTCGCGTCAACATTAACAGCCTCAAGAGAGGTACATCCCGTGAATACACCGGGAATCTTGTTAACGTTTGCGGGGAGATTTACTGTAGTAAGGGCAGTACAATTCATGAAAGTATTCTCGCCAAAGGAGAGAGTTCTTTCACTTGTTGCAAAGGTTACACTCTCAAGAGAAGTGCAGTTTGCAAATGCAGCCGCACCAACAGAGGACATGCTTGCGGAGAAAGTGAATTCCTTCAGCTCTTCGCATCCCTGGAATGCACTGTCACCAAGCTTAGCCAAACGGCTGCCCTCGCTAAGGGTTACGGTTGTAAGATCCTTACAATCCATAAAGGCATACTTTTCTACCTCAAGATCATTAAGCGCACCACCGTTAAAGGTAAGTGTTGCAAGATTTTCGAGGCCGTAGAATGCACACTCGCCGATCAAAACAAGAGAACCGGGAAGCGTTACTTCGCTGATGGAATGACATCCAACAAACGCACCTGCCGCAATGTTTCTCGTACCCTCGGGTACAACGAACGTACCCTTGACGGATGCGGGAACAAAGAGGAGCGTTCTGCCATCCTTAGAATAAAGGACGCTGTCGATAGCCTTGTAATTTTGGTTGTTAGAGGCTACGTTGATAGACTCAAGCGAGCTACAACCGATAAATGCGTTGTCGCCCTCGGTGGTATTTACGATACCGTCGGAAACAGAATATCTTTGAAGCTTGATTTCGGTAAGTCTTGCGGGAAGAGTGATCTTTTCAAGCTTCGTGCAGTTCATAAACGCTCTTGTTCCGATCGTAAGCGGAGCGGAAGAGCCTTCGGTATTCACCTCAAATACTACGGAGGTGAGGTTTGCGTTATCCTTGAAAGCTTCTCTGCCAATGGTGGTTACCTGTGCGGGAATGATAACCTTAGAAATGGAAGAACCGGCAAATGCTGCTTCGGGAATTTCGGTAACGCCTGCAGGAATGCGGAACGTTCCGGTCTTTGCCATAGGTACAAGAGCAATCTTGGTCTTGCCTGCGGTACCGATGTCAAGAAGTACACCATCTACAGATGTAAATACGGGTGCTGCAACGCCTTCTACTTCGTATACATTGATTGCAGTAAGAGAAGAGCAGCCCTCGAAGGGAGAGATCAAAGAAATCTGCTCGATGGTTTCGGGAAGATTGATAACCTTAAGGTTGGAGCAGTTAGCAAAAGCGTTACCTGCAATAAAGGTTACGGGCAAGCCGCGATAGGTTGCGGGAATGGTCAGCTCGGTAACAAGGTCGATTCTCGAGCCCTTGGATACCGCATAAGCCTCCTTGCCGTTTACCTTCGTCAAAGTAAAGGAAAGCGTTTCGTCGATCCAGAACGCATAGAGCTCCTTGCCCTCTGTCAAAGTCCAGGGTGCAAGGCTATTACCGCTCTCATCGGTGTATTGAACACCCATGCCGTAAGGAGCGGAGAACCAGCCGCCAAATGCACCTGCAACGCTGCTTGCAGTAGGAACGATGAGCGTGTAGTTGCCGTCAAAGCTTACCAGATCGGAGGTAAGAGTGCCGGTTCCGCCAACGCCGTAGTTGTAAACAACTTCGTATTTCTTTGCGTTGTAATAGCCGTAGAGTACGATATCACCGCTTTCGGTGAAGATAACGTCCTCATAAGCTGCACCGTTGCTCAGTGCGCCACCGGGAACATTATACCAAGCTACAAAATCATAACCTGTCTTCTCGGTAACGGGGAGAACGATGGGATCACCGACAGCCTTGAATTGAGCATCAACGGGCTTACCGCCAAGCGTATCAAAGGTAACACGGTGAGCGATTACGGTCGTGCTGACCCACTCGGAAGTATTCTTGCCGTCAACGAAGCGAACCTTTACAAGGTTTTCGCCCTTCTTGTTGAGGGTTACGAGTGCGGAGTGTACGCCGCCCTCTGCCTTGACGATCTCACCGTCGTTTACTTGAATCTCATAGTGGTCTGCTCCGATAACGGGAGTCCAGGTAAGCTTACCGTTAGCGTAAGAAACCTTATCGCTCATCTCGTAGTAAGAAGCAACAAGCTCATCGGATACCAAAGAATCGGATGCGCCCTTTGCTTGAACAGTGAGCGTGTATTCAACGCCTTCAATAACATCTACCATAGGAGTGAGGTCGAAGGAGTTGGTGGTGCTTTCGTATGCAACACCGTTTACGGTTACTTCATACTTCTCTGCTCCGGCAACTGCGTTCCAACTCAGAACATTGCCAACGAGAAGAAGATCTGTAGGCGTTCCGAGAACAGTCTTGGTATAAACGAACTCGGAAGCAGCGGGAGAATTGTAACCTTCGGTCTTAGGATAAACCTTAACAACGATACCGCCTTCAGCAGCATCACATCCCTTAAGGCTTACGAAAGTCTGCGTACCAAAGTTAACAAAGTCGTGGTTGTGCGCGGAGTTGCCGCACTTAACAGAAACCATATAGCTTTCTGCAGATGCAACCTCGTTCCAAACAAGGGTTTGGGTAGCTTCGTCAAAACGGAAGCCGCCAACGCTATCAAGGTTCTTGGTAACCGTGAAAACGTCAGATGTCGAGGAAGCGTAGCCATCTGCTACTGCGGTAACGGTAAACTGAATACCGTCTGCAGTCATGGTGCAGTTAGCAAAGTTGAAGGTTCTGGAAGAACCGTTATCAAATGCAGTGTGATTATGGTTGGGATTGCCACACACTACGGTGATAATGTACTTCTCTGCATTTTCAACAGTGTTGAATACGAGCATGGAGCCATCTACAAAGAACTCGGAAACCTTATTAAGGGCCTTGTTTACATAGTATCTTGTAGCAGCGGAGTCGTTCTGCTCGCCGGAATTGGCCTTTGCAGTAACGATGATCTCGTACTTGCCTGCATCCCAATCTTTGAAGGAAACATTCAGAACGGTTCCGGCTACAGAGGTATCAATCATAACCTCTCCATCCTCTGCGATGACCTTAACGTCATAAGCTCTCGCACCGTCAATGGGATTCCAGCTAATGTTGCTTGCATTCACGTTAACAACGGGTACTGCGAGCTTGGAATCAGCAGGATTTGCGATCCAAAGCGCGTAGAGAGCGGTGTTAGCGTCAATAGGCATATTGTCCTCATACTTATAGGAAAGCTTGCTGCCGTCGGATTCGGTGCTGAACCACCAACCGCCGAAGGTATAGCCTTCTCTATCAAGAACAGGCAGACCAAAGAGCTTGCCGCCTGCAGTAAGTGCAGCCTCGAGAGCAGGAGCACCCTCGTAGTTCGCATTCAGCTGTACGGTGAACTCCTTGCCGGTCACGGTTTCAGCGATCCATCTTGCATAGATGGTCGTGTCAGCGGTTACGGGAGTAGCGCCAAATGCGTAAGCGGTCTTAAACTCGGCATCTGCATACCAGCCAACAAATACAAAACCGGTGCGGGTAGGATCTGCGGGCTTGGTTGCGCCCTTACCGTTCAAAACGGTCTGAGCAGCTACTTCACTACCGCCGTCAACGTTAAAGTTAACGGTGTAGTTGATCTTTTTCAGGAAACGCATACTTGCATCCTGATATGTAAGAGAGATAACGCCGCCTTCGTATGTAGCGGTTACGTCACTCACACCCTCTGCGTTAAAGTCGAGCACGAGTTGGCTGTCGGTAAGCGTGTACTTACCTGCCGAAAGCACGCCCTTTACGTAAAGGGAAAAGGTGTCACCAACGTTAAGTGTCAGTGTGTTTTCGAAGTTTACATCATCAAAGTAGTAAACTCCGGCTTCAGGCCATTCGGTCTTAGTAGGTTCGTTGTTGCCGTTATTCGGTACAGTAGTCGTTTGTTCATCGTCCGGTTTATCGTTACCGCAAGCGACTGCCATACAACAAACGAGAGCGAGGACTAACACCAGAATGAGGCTGAGAATTCTTCTCTTTGTTGTCATAAAGAAAACCTCCTAATGTGTTTTTTTGAATTTTTGCCTGCGACATCTGTGCTGACCAAGAACAGCACAGATGCCGTCAATATATTACCTGAGGAAAAAGTACATCAGCAAGGCCGCAACAAAAAATGCACCAATGCATATCAACAAGACCGGACCGTAAACGGAAAAAGCTGCTGTTAACATGGCCCATCTTTCTCTTCCCGTAGCCGATATGCGATTTTTGCGTTTTTTGTCATACTCCTCCTGCTCCTCGGGAGTTCTTCCCTCAAGAGCAGCCATAGAATATACTGTTTCTCCTTTATCCTCGAGATAAACAACTTTTGTTTTTTTATTTTTCTTCATTTGTTTTGGACTGTTCGTTGTAAAGGTGACAGCTGACGTAATGTCCGTTACCGATATCGGTCATCGTGGGGGGGACCTCACGACACTTTTCGGTGCAGAACTTACATCTTGTATGGAATTTGCATCCCTTGGGGGGATTGGCAGGGCTGGGGATCTCTCCCTCAAGCGCTACAGGCTCGGATTTTTTGTGCGGGTTTGCCACGGGAACTGCAGAGAAAAGCGCCTGCGTGTAAGGATGCTTTGCATTTGTGCAGATCTCCTTTGCACTACCCATTTCAACAATGTTTCCGAGGTACATAACCGCGATATCATCGGAAATGTACTTGACAACCGAGAGGTCGTGCGAAATGAACATATACGACATTCCCTCTTCGCGTTGCAGCTTTTTGAGCAGGTTGATGATCTGTGCCTGAATGGACACGTCGAGTGCCGATACAGGCTCATCACAGATAACAAGCTTGGGCTTTACTGCCAGAGCTCTTGCAATACAAATTCTCTGTCGTTGACCGCCCGAGAACTCGTGAGGATATCTGTCATAGTGATGAGGCTGAAGTCCACATCTTGCCATAACGCCTCTTACGTAACTGCTTACCTCAGCATCGGGGACAATCTTGTGAACTCTTACTGCCTCGCCAATGATGGCGCCGACTGTCATTCTGGGGGGCAAGGAGGAATACGGATCCTGGAATACGAGCTGCAGCTCGGTGCGAAGCTTGTAGAACTCCTTTTTGGAGATCTTTGCTAAGTCACGGGTAACCTTTTCACCGTTTTCCTTCTCGGATGTGTAAAGTGCACTTCCCTCGCTGACATCGTAAAGACGAAGAATGGTTCTGCCGAGTGTGGTTTTTCCGCATCCCGACTCGCCAACTATACCAAGCGTTTTTCCGCGTTCAAGCTTGAAAGAAACACCGTCTACTGCGCGGAGATAAGCCGTCGGCTTACCAAAGAAATTGGTTGCTACGGGGAAATACTGCTTCAGTCCATCCACCTCAAGAATATAATCCTTTTGGGTGGTGGAGTTGTTTTTCTCTTCCATCAGTTCTCTCCCCCTTTCTCACTGTATAGGTGACAGAATACGCTATGGGTGGGACTGAGCTTGATCTCTTTGGGATAGCCCTTACCCTCACACTGGGCGCATCTTCTGTCACATCTACCCTTGAACAAACACTCATCGGGAATGTTGATCGGGTTGGGAACGTTGCCGGGAATGCTATACAGATCTTCACCGACATCCGATTCCAAAGAAGGCTTCGCTCTTTGAACGCCTTTGGTATACGGGTGCATAGGATTATCGAAGATCTCATATACGGTACCCTTCTCTACGATCTTACCCGCATACATAACCACTACGTAGTCTGCCATTTCTGCTACTACACCAAGGTCGTGGGTGATCAGCATTACAGAAGCGCCGCAATCCTTTTGTACCTTTTTGAGAAGATGTAATATCTGACTTTGAATGGTAACGTCGAGCGCCGTAGTAGGCTCATCGGCAATGATCAGCTTAGCGTTTCCTGTAAGCGCGATTGCGATCATAACTCTCTGACGCATACCGCCCGAGAGCTGGTGGGGATAGTAATCCACCATGGTTTCCGGCATAGGAATACCGACGGTAGCGAGCATCTCGATCGCCTTTGCCCTCGCCTCTTCTTTTGTGGCTTCGGGATTGTTCAAATAGAATACTTCTTCTATTTGATATCCAACGGTAAACACGGGGTTGAGGCTTGTCATAGGCTCCTGGAATATCATAGAGATATCCTTACCTCTGATGCGACACATATCGATAGTGGGCATTTTTGTTACGTCATAACACTTGTCGCGGCCCTGTTCATCCTGACCGAGCTCGCCGGAATTGAATTTGATCTTGCCGCCAACGACCTGACCTTGCGGTGCTTGCACAAGCTGCATGATGGAAAGGCTGGTTACGCTCTTTCCGCATCCGGACTCACCTACAAGACCAACGATCGAATTCTTGGGAACGTCAAAGGAAATGTTGTTTACCGAACGGACGACACCGTTGTCGGTATAAAAGAAGGTTTCAAGATTTTCCACCTCGAGAACATTGTCGTTCGATCTCATTGTGGTGGTAAATTGATCGGGGGTGCGCTTTTCGCGCTTGATCTTCTCCAAGCGCTTCATCTCGCGAAGATTGCTCTTTATGATCTCGCGGCTTTCCTTGATGGTGAGAAGATTCGGATTTTTATTATTCTTACTCATATCGATCACCTCTTAGACTTGGGGTCCATAGCGTCACGCAGACCGTCGCCAACAAAGTTGAAGGCAAGAACCGCGATAACGATAAGAATGCCGGCGGGAATCCAAAGATTGGGATAGTACTGCATTGTTATAGGATCGGTGGAGGATGAGATCATAGTTCCCCATGCAGCATACGGAAGCGGAATACCGAGACCGAGGTAGCTGAGGGTAGACTCATAAAGAATGATGCTTCCCAAGCCAAGCGTCATAGATACGATCAGCTGAGGCATAATGTTGGGCACGAGGTGCTTGAAAATTCTTCTCCAGGTGGGAATACCCATAACCTCGCAAGCAACGATGTATTCCTGTTCGCGCAAGTAAAGGATCTGTCCTCTTACCATACGCGCCGTACCGCTCCAACCGAAAACGGTCATAATCAACATCAAATAGTAGATTCGCATCGAGCTTTCGATCTCCCAAGAATCAATAACTACAGATGCTATCAAAAGGATAGGAAGAGTGGGGATACAGTTGAGAATATCGACAATTCTCATAATGAGCTGGTCGATCTTTCCCCCAAAATATCCGGATATGCCACCCATAATAATTCCGATGATCGTTTCAAGAATAACGACTACGAAACCAAGGGTAAGAGAAATTCTGCCACCGTGCATCAAGCGGATGAAGATATCCATTCCCTTTTCATCGGTTCCGAGAAGATGCGAGGAGGAAAGCGGTGCGTAGGAGTTGATGCCTACCTCTTCCTCAATGAACTCGATGATGGGATATTCATTACCCTGTGCATCCTTTGTTTTGAAGCCGAGCTCTTTGATAGCTCGCTTAACCGTTGGCGTATGGTCGGTTTCGGTTTCACTCCACTGATAACCGAGCATATGCATAACGGGAGGTCCTGCAAATGCGAATACGAAGAGCACGACGAGCATAAGGACGCCGACAAGAGAAAGACGGGAACGGAAAAATCTGCGCATAACCACTCTGGCAGGCGACAGTTCCTTATAGTGTATCTCTTCCTCTACGAGTTCTTCGTTTTGAACCTCAAGATTTATGTTCTTATTTTCTTCCATTGTTTTCTCCCTGTTGCTCATTACTTGGAAAGCTTAACTCGCGGGTCAACAACTGCGTACATCAGGTCAGAGAGCAGAGTGCCTATTACCGTTAGAACGGCAAGGAACATATTGTATCCCATAATAAAGGGAATATCCCCCTGCTGAAGTGCCTTGTATGCAAGTCGACCGATACCCTCGATAGCGAATACCTCCTCGGTAATCATTGCACCGCCGAAAAGCGAGGGCAAGATACCTGCAAGAAGCGTCATAAGAGGGATCATTGTGTTGCGGAATGCGTGAACGTAGATAACCTTCTTTTCGGAAAGTCCCTTGGAGCGCGCAGTACGAATGTAATCGGAGTTAAGAACCTCGAGCATATTGGTTCTCGTGTAACGCATCAATCCACCGATGGACAGTACAACGAGAACGAGCATAGGCAAAACGAGGTGGTGAGCCATATCAAGAAAATATGCTATACCCTCGCTTGAGCCACCTGCGCTGACAAGTCCCGAAACGGGGAACCAGCCCAGCCAGCTTGCAAATACCTTGATAAGCAGTGCCGCAAAGAAGAACGAGGGCAGCGAAATGCCTATCATAGTAATAATGGTAACCGTATAGTCGATTACGGAATATTGGTGGGTTGCACTGACAATACCGAGAGGAATTGCAATAGCAAACTGAAGGATAAGAGCAACAAGGGATATTGCAAAGGATATCCACATATGCTCGGCAATAACCTGGTTAACGGGAAGCTGATACAGGAAGGAGTCTCCCCAATCACCCTTGAGCATATTGCCCAACCAAGAGATGTAACCCTCAAGGATTGCCAAAAACTTATCCCAAGCAGATGCTTCACTGTACTTCACGTCGTATTCGGTCTCGCCGCTTACAGAGGTAAGCGTGATCTTGCCGTCAGTGGCTACGTAAGTACCCGAGGATACTCGAGTGGACTTGTCGCCCGAAAGCTCATACAGCGTCCAGCTCGAGTCATCCTTCAGTTCGAGCCTCAGCTCATCCTGTAGGGTATAGTTGCCTGTGTAGAATTTTTTATAGTCTGTGTATCCGTTTTGAACATCGGTATATGACTTCACCTTAACGTCTCTTCTCAAAACCGCACCGTCGTGGTTTCCACCGTGCACGGTTACGTCAAGATACGCCTCAGGCATATAAATACCGTATTTTTTCTTAAACTCGTCTATTTTTTCCATTGTAATCGTTCCCTGCTGGATCTGCGCCGAAAACTTGCTTTCAAGATAATCGGTAGGCATCAATCTTACCAAGCAGTAAATGATCAGCGAAACGCCAAAAAGAACGATCAAAGAAAGGCCGAGTCTTTTCAGTATATACTTTAACATTTTATCTTTCCTCTGTTACGAACCACATTTTAGTTAGTCTCGTTGAGGCTTACCTCCCAGATTCTGCTCATAGGACCATTGTAAGGAGTCAGCTCGGATGCGGGGGTGAGAGAATTTACATCAATAACGTTTGTGTTGTATGCAAAGAGGTCACTACGTTGGTAGGTGGGAAGCTCGACTGCAAGCTCCATTACAAGGTCAAGCGCGGTCTTGTAGAAGCCTGCTCTTTCCTTCTCTACGGTAGTTTCTCTTGCCAGATCAATGATCTCGGAGAGCTGGTTAACGATTGCAAGCTCTTCGCTGTACTTATTACCTGCATTTGCAAGAATTGCACGGTAGCCCCAGTTAGCGGTGGAGCCTGCGGTGGAATCCTTGTGGTATACCTGATACATATCGGGGTCAACGCCTGCGCCCCATGCTGCTGCCCAAACGGTAAGATCACCGTTGTTGAGCTTCTTAAGAGCGTTGATATCGGTCTTAACCTCAATATCAAATCCGTGCTCGTTCAGAATTTCTGCTGCTCTCTTGAGAGATGCGTAAGCGGGGTGGTCGGTGGTATCACCTGCAATGGTGAAGATATACTTCAGGGTGTGGCCATCCTTGGTGTAAACGTTGTCAGCGTTTTTGATATATCCGGCATCAATAACAAGTTGCTCACTTTTAGCACCGGTTTCATCAAACTCGTAGTACTGTCCTTCGGCGTCAACGCCTTCGGGATATGCCCAGGATGCCTTGGTCATAGGACGGGTGATGGGCTTGGAATAACCAAAGTAGTAGTCAACGGCGTATTGGGTATTGATAGCGTGCATAATAGCGCGGCGTACTTCGATATCCGGAACCTTTTCGGCGTTGATACCGATATAACCGTAACCGTTGGTCATAACGGGCGTGCTTGCAAAGCCCTTGGAAGCGTTTGCTGCGATAGAGTCAATGTTCTCTTGGATACAAGAAGGCTCAACAAAGTGAATTTCACCGGAGTAGAGAGACTCAAGCATAAGATTGGTGGAAACAACCTTGTAGTCAACATACTTGATCTTTACGTCAAACATAAAGTGCTCGTTACGTTCAAAGTAAACTATGTTGTTAGCTTTGAAAGTACCTGCAGTAACATTAGCACTGTCACCGTTATAGGTGGTAGCCTTGTAAGCACCCGCACCTACGGGAACACCGATCTTTGCAGGATCCTTGATAACGGAATCCTGGAATTCTACGCTACCGAACTGAACGCCGAAATTAGCCTCGTAGTCAAATGCAGCGATCTGTTCTGCATTGGAGTAATAGTACATAGGAGCTACGGTAAAGCCAAAGTTCCAAATAGCCTTGGGGTCAACCTTTTCAATGGTGATGGAAAGAACCTCGTTGCCCTCAATTACAGCACCGTTAGCATCAAAAGTGGGTACACCGTATTCTTTGCCGTTAACGGTAACCGACTCGGTTCTGTTTGCATACTTAATGCCGGAAACGTTCTTGATTCTGTCTTCTTCATCGATGCTTTCAAAGTAAGCTTGCTTTTCAAGGAAGGAGAAGTAATCAAGAAGCTTTTGTGCAGTGCCCCAGTAGCTAACGATCTCGACCATTCTGTTGGGAACGTAGCTTGTGAAGATAGCGTTGATAGCCTCTTCCTCGGTCATGTTCTTGCTCTTCTCACCAAGAGAATATACAAACACCTTTTCCTTTTTGTCCCAGGTGATGAAGCCTTCGTTGTAAAGGAATGCTTCGGTATCGGTAGTAAGGGTTACCTTATTACCGTTTTTATCGGTATAGGAGATATCCTGAGCGGTGCCCTTGGCGTTGGTGTAGTCGGTCTTCAGCTCATCGCGGAAATACTTAACTGCAAGATTGTAGTCGGAAACAACAGTAGCGTAAGCGGCATCACCGGAGTTCATTTCCATCTGCTCGGTAAGGGCAGCGATCATCTCGTCCTCGGTAAGGCTGACGTTCTTGTGCTCATCGTAAACGTTCTCAAGGCACTCGATCAAACGGTCAACTCTATCCATTGCGAGAGCGTTAAACTGCTTGTTAAAGTCCTTCTGCTCATTCTCGTTCTTGGTCTGTGTTCTGTACTCCTGAAGACCAATGATATCGGTGGAGTAGATAGTAGTGCTTCCGTAGTAAGCGGGATCAAGATATACATAAAGATTGAACAGGACGTCCTTCATAGTAAGGGGAGATCCGTTGGAGAACTTGAGGTTGTTCTTGAGTACGAAGTAATAGGTAGTCTCCTTAATCTCTTCCCCATCCTTGTGGGTGATTTCTTCGTAGTCGAGAACTACGCAAGGCTCGTTTTCGCCAAAGGCAACCTTTCCTTCCTTGTCGGAGGAGAGCATACCGATCTGCGTCATACCAACAACGGAGCCATCGGGAGCGGAGGATGAATAGAAAGGATTGAATACGCCGTCAAGCTCTTGGCTTGCAATTACCAAGTGGTCGACTTCATTGTCAAGGCCGTTGCCGTTGCCTTTGTTGCCGAGCAACGCGATAAGAGCACCTGTAGCTGCGCCCAAAACCAAAACGCCTGCAAGAACCAATGCAACAAACTTTTTGGTGGACTTCTTAGCAAATGTCTTAATCTTCTTGATAAGGGAAGGCTTCGATCCACTCTTTCCTTCCGGTGTGGGGGTCTTCTTTTCTTCCGGTGCAGAGGTGTTGCTTTCTTCCGGTACGGGAGTATTGTTTTCTTCCGATGCAGAGGTGTTGTTTTCTTCCGGGGTAGAAATATTGTTTTCTTCCGGGGTTGGTGTGTTCTTTTCTTCCATTTTCTTTTGCCTCGTTTCTACATTTTAATTATTGATTGTGACATTAACACTGCAACCGTCGCCAACTGTAACCTCGGCGTTGCCGGCTATGTCATATACAAACTCGTTTGCTTTGGTAATTTCACCGGTGTAATCGGTAACGATATTACCTTGGATTGTGACATTTGAAATAGTAACCTCGATAGTTCCCTTTCCTTGACAGGAAACAGCAAGTGCCGCAACCTTAAGCTCGGTAGCGTTTTGCGTTCCGCTCAAGTCGTAAGTGACACCGGTAAAAGAAACGTCGAAAATTTCAGCTTCATTTAAGAGGTTATTGAATATTGAACAGAGATACGTGGTACCGCGCTTGCTCTTTTCAACTCTAAAATTCGAGATGGTATGTCCATTTCCTGCGATCTTGCCGCCATAGTCACCAAATGACAGTACAGCGCCCTCACAGTCAATATCAGCGGTAAGCTGAACGCTAGCGTTGTCGGAAATGGCTCTTTCAAATGTTGCAAGACTATCTACAAAGGTCCAATTTCCTTTCAGATAGCTGACATAAACGGGTACTTCAAGGTCAACGTTCTCCTCTCCGGGGTGGGTAAAGCTTGTATCCCATGCAACGGTGCATTCCGGATCGCTGAAGAACCCGAGAGGGGTATATCCAATTCTACCGTTCTTAGCAAGGCGACGCCAGTCGTCAAACTTATCGCCAGGTTCGACCTCGTACTCACCAAGCTTGACCTGCGTGTTGTCTTCGTCAAAATAATAAACCGTGTAGGTGTGCTTGATAGCTACCTTCCATCCTGCATAGAGGGTAAGCTTTTCGCTATTGATGTAGGAATCAAAGTCCCATTTGGAGGACTCGGTGCAGCTCTCGTCTGTATACCATCCGGTAAAGACGTAGCCGGTTCTAAAAAGCTTGTAGCCGTTCAGCTCACAAGGGTCGAGAACGACGGTGCCGGGGTGATAAGCAAAGTTGATCTTTGTGCCGACACTCGACGTAGGAGTTTCAAGTGTGCCGCCCTTCAAATCAAAGGTGGCAATGTAGAGCCCCTCGAGGCTCTGCTCCTCCTTACCGCAGCCCGGCAGAATAACTGCCAGGGCCGCGATAAGAACGATTGCTAAAATTAAACTTCTCTTTTTCATACGTAACATAAAAACCTTCCGTTACTTGTTGTTTTTCCGTTTACTCGACGGTGTTGCTATTATCATCGGATGACTCTTCCTTTTCGTCGGCAGGCAATTCTTCCTTGTCACTGACAGGCAACTCTTCCTTATCACTGACAGGCAGTTCCTCCTTAACGCTGACACTCGGCTTTTTCTTTTTCATAAGCACTACGGTAACCACCGCAGCACCACCGATGACAAGCACAGAGCCGACTACGATCAGCACGATGACCCAGGTCTCGAGTCCCTTAGGTGCGGGATCGGGCTCCACTATCGGATCTTCGTTTTCCTCTACTCCGATGTTCTCGGCGTAGGAGAGATTAAAGTCAACCGTCTTGCCATAGAGCTCGTTGAGAGCAGCTATTTTTTCGTCAAGCACGGAAGCATTGGTAACAAGTTCCTTTTCCTCTGCGGTAAGAGCATCATAGGCCTTCTTTGCGTTCTTAACGTTGTTGAAGCAATACTCAAGCTTATCCATATCGAACAGATGCTCTATCTTACCTTCTACTACGTCTACGTTGTAAGCTTTGCGTACATTCTTAAATGTAGTCAATACAGACTCATCGATGAAAGCCATATCCTCGGGATGTCTCTCAAGAGCGTTATAGGCAGTGATAGCCGCATTGACCAAGAGTGTGTCAAATCTGTCTACGTTTGCGGGAAGCTTGCCTACTGCATCAATGAAAGCATTGGCATACTTTCCTGCGGTTACACCGGAGGTCTCTTCGGCGATGGTGAAGTATGCATCGTAAATGAGCGTCTCGTAGCCTTCGCAGTTATCGGGAAGGATAGCTACGATATCTGTTACAGACTTGTGTCCTACCGTACCAATGAAGGTGCTGTAATAGTAAGGAGCAGCAACCTCGCTTTGGGTGATGTAGTAGAAATCGTACTTGTAAAGGTCATCAAAGCCGGGGTAATCGGAAACATTTTCAAAGGTGATCTTAATTTCTTCACCCGTCATAGTTCCCTCAAGAACAGGAGCGTAATAGGATTTGAACACTACGGTTCCAAGCTTTTCGCATCCGTAGAATGCGTAGTTACCTATATACTTGAGGGTGGAAGGAAGAATTACCTTTTCAATGTGCTTGTTGCCAAACGCTGCGCCAAATTCAATTCTTACGGTGCCGTCAATAACGGTATACTCGGAATCCTCCTTGGCTGCAGGATAGGTGGTAAGGATATATCCCTTATCACTCTTGGCATAAAGAACGCCTTGATCAATGATAACGTTCTCCAAAACTACGGTATCAAGATTTTCACTGTTGACAAAGCCCTTAAAGGACTCACTTCCTTCAAAGACGTTAATGCCTGCTTCCTTGAAAGAATCTCCAATTTCAAACGTTTCAATAGCGGTGTAAGCAAACGCACCGTAACCAATACTCTCAAGAACGGGAGCAGTTACAGATACAAGCTTTTCGCAGCCTGCAAATGCCTGGTCGCCGAGGAAGGTAAGCTTGGGAGCATAAACGCTGACCACATTGTTTGTTCCAACCTCTATTCCGTTGTTGTCATAGGTCTCAATAAATGCATAACCGTCTATATGCTCTACATTGTCAAGACGGAGCTCTTCGGGGAGAGGTACTGCACAGAATGCACCCTCACCGATCTTAACCAAATGGGAAAGATCGATATTGGAAAGTGCCGTGCAAGCGTAGAAGGCATATCCGGGGATCTCGGTAAGCGTATCGGTAAGAGTTACACACTCAAGCGCGCTGCAAAGTGCGAATGCGCCCTCACCAACAAAGGTTACCTTGGAAAGGTCGATGGACTGAAGCAACATTGAACCGTAGAAAGCATAGTCGCCTACATATGTAAGTGCGGGGAGATTTACGGATGTGAGCTGGTTGACGTAGGTTCCCTTTTCATCATTGGGAGCAAAGGCGTTGTTGCCAATGATCTCAAGTCGCTCTGCGCTGAACTCGCTAAGATTTGCACAATCGCTGAACACAGCAGAACCAAGCTCAGTAATGTAAGGCGCTACTACGGAAGTAAGTGCCACACACTGATAGAATGCAAAGTCACCAATCTTACCTGTCACCTCGCTAAAATCAAAGGAAGTAAGATATACGCAGGTGTTGAATGCGCCCTCACCAATGGTAGCATCACCCAAGAGATCAACTGTTTCAACGGTGGAGTTTGCAAATGCGTACTTTCCGATTGCTGCATTGGCACCGAGCTTGACAGTTTTGAGAGACATACTATCGAAGAATGCGCCGTCACCGATCGTTACAACATTGGAAAGATCGATGTTTTTGAGAGACGATGTAGCAAATGCATACATGCCAACCTCGGCAACCTTAGAAAGGTCGATGGTCTCAAGACTTGAGGTTGCATAGAATGCGTAATCCTTTATGGAAATTGCCTTTTGGGGAAGAATAACAGTTTTGAGTGCGGAGCATCCGGCAAATGCATTTTGATCAATGGTAGTAAGCTGTGAGTCGGCAGCAAATTCTACCTTCTTGAGCTTGCTGAGAGAGGAGAACGCGCCACTACCGATCGTTACAACACTTGCGGGAACAACAAACTCGGTTTGGGTGGTGTCGGGAGCAACAAGAACGAGCGTGCTCTTATCCTTATTATAGATAACGCCGTTGTCCGCAGTATAAAGCGCGGAATCGGTAACATCAATGTTGATCTTCGTTCTGTATCCCGAGAAGGGGGTAATGCCGATATAGGCAATTTCTGTGTTGGGAGAGAACTTAAGGGTGGTCAGTCCGCAAGAATCGAACACGCCGTCCCCAATACGGATTTTTCCGTCGGGAAGCTTAACCTCAGTGAGCTTTTTGCAGCCGCGGAAAGCATAGTCGCCAATTTGCTCAAGAGATTTCTTGATCTCAATGCTCTCAAGACGTTCACAACCATCGAAGGCCTTTGCACCCAAATAGGTGAGGTCGTTTACGATCACTACGCTTTTGAGATTCTTAGATCCTGCAAATGCATTGTCATCAATGCTGTCGGCGTAAACAGTAATAGAGGTCAATCCGCTGTTTTCAAACATCTTAGCGGAAATTCTGGTGCTGGAACCCAGCTCAACGGTGGTGAGCTTGCTACAGTTAGCAAATGCACTCTCACCGATTCTTGCAAGGCGAGTAAGTGTCAGATTTGAGAATCTGGTGCCTGCAAGGCCAAATGCACCTACGGTGTATATTCCGGAGGTTTTTGCCCCGCCGATCTCCTCGCAGGAGAGACTCTTACAGTTGTTGAATGCATAATCGGAGACGATTTTAACGTTATCGAAGTTAACGTTCTCAAGTATGACGCAATCTTCAAATGCGTGCTCGCCGATCTGCTTACACGTGGTAGGAAGCGTTACGTTTCTGAGTGCGGTACAGTTGTAGAAGGCGTACTTATTGATCGTTTCAACGCCCTCGGGGATGACAACAGAGGTTACGGTATCGTTACCGATAGCCGACTTCTTTTCATCCATATCGTAGTAACCGTTTTCATCCTTCTCTACCTCTTTCTCATTATCAAGATCGTAGTGAGAGAATGCGAAATCGCCGATATAAATAATTCCTTCATCATCGGGGATCACAACGTCACCACCCTTGCCCTTATAGGCAATAAGAGTTCTGTTTTCAATGATGAACTCACTCTTTACCTCAATGGAAAGTCGCGCTGCAAGCGTCGACGTCTTTCCGTCAATGGTAATTTTAAGGGTAATTCTTGAGCTACCCTCTGCCTCTGCAGTTACCACGCCGTTTTCGTCAACGGTAGCAACCTTGGGGTTACTCGAAGACCACGAAAGCGTGTATCTATCCTCGGAAATGTTCCAAGGCTTGAGCAGCGGGTTGAGTTGTATCTTTTCGGAGGGATAGCAAGAGACACTGTAGTTGCCGTCAAAGTAGTGAACCGAATCGGTAATACCGATTTCGGAATAATCGATATCTGTGTTAAACGCGAACAGAGTCTTATATGAAACAAACTCTAACGATTCAAGCTGTACGTTATCACCGGAATTCGGATTGTCGCTGATAACGGTCTCGGAAACGTGTACGGTTAGATACTTAAATGTGGGAATGTTTACAGTAAGTCCGTTTGATGTGGTTTTGGTGATCCAGCTATCACTGGTAACTCGCACGATCGCCGTACCGGACTTTAATGCCTCGATCTGTCCGTTATGGATAGCCACCACGTCATCGGAAGGCTCCCATACATCGTTTACCCAATTACCAACCTCCCACTTGAGCGTGTGGAGATAGTCGCTGTTAACGGTCTTGGTAGTATCTTCATATACAAAGAATTTGGTAAGATCGAAGGTCTCGTTAATGTCGAGATCGATCTCATCCTCCATAAACTCCAGATCCTTGCCGTCATCTGCCGTGGACGGGAAAGGAACATAAGTAATGGAAGCATTCATAGCATAGTCGTCTATGTAGAGCGTTACGCCGTTGGGCATCGTAGAGTCTGCAATAATATCCAAGTAGTCGGTAAGCTCAATGGTCACCACAGTATTCTCACCGCGATTGGTTTGATAGATCGGAATGGGATACTCGGTGAGCATGGAGTAGGTTTTATCAATATCACCCTTCTCGGGGTTCCATATCTCGTATACAGAGATGGGACGCACCGACATAGCGTAGTGATTATCGTATACGGTAAGGTCAAGGTAGTAGCGGTTCTCTTCTCTTCCCTTATCATACTCGGTTCTGAACTTGGAGTTGATTACGGTAGGAGCCTCGTAGTCGATGTAGAAGGAGAAGGAGTAGGTGTCGGAAATGTTCTCGCCGCCGTCCCAGTCGAGCTTAGCGCTCATGGTAACCTCAAACTTGGTGTTGTTGTTACCCAGCACTTCGCCTGTTTCGTAGTTTACGGTAGGAAGATCGAAGTGAGAGGAATAGGGACGCGGTGAACCGCTGAAGTGCGATTTGTAACAGTTGTACTCAACATCCTCCCATACGACCTCGCCGGTGGAGGTGTCGACGATTTGAATACTGAGTTCCTTAGCACCTCTGAGAAGTCCGGCAAATACACCGTAAATACCGCTGATGCTGTCGGCATAGTAGGAAATAGCTGCCCTCTCTTGTGTTGCGGGAATTGCGTTATACTTGCTTTCGTCCATAGCATAAACGTAACTACCCAAAGGAATGATGTAGTCGTAATAATAGCTGCCCAAAGGAGTTGTAGCGTAATAGTCAGCCTTGATCTTATCCTCATCGTCGATAGCATCGTTGTGTGCCTCGGTTTCAACCTCATAGTAATCAAGGTCGAAGATGGGTGCATCGCCCCAGTTGCCATAGAAGGCTAAGAAGGGGGCGTTGAGGTCTACGCCGTTTTCCTCGGTGCTCGTAAAGGTCAGGAAGCCCTCAACATACATACCATTCTCAAAAGTAGCGTTAAGATAGCTCTTATCCTCGGCAGAAAGCGTGATGGTTACGTTTACCTTTGCGGTTTTGCCCGCCTCAACCGAAACCACACCGTCTACGAGTGTGCCACCTTCAACGCTGTACTCAGAGCTGTTGGAGAGCAGGTACGCCATTTCGGCAACGTATTCGGGATCGGAAGCGGATACGCTCTCGGTCATAGTGATGTTACCGAGCTTGTAAGAGAGCGTGCGATCGGAAAGATTTTTGAGATTGATGCTCATCTTGTAGACACCCGTGCGGTTGGGGTCATCCTTGAGCTCAAGCTTGGTCTTGTTGATACCGTCAACATAGAGGTATGCGGGGGTAGTAGTGGATTTTGCGATATCGGCAATACCGGCGCCCTGCTTTCTCGGGGAGTAGGGATTGCCCTTTTGGTCAAGTGCGATGGTCGCAGTAGACATTGTAAGCTGGTTAACGAGATCTCTTACCTCAGTTGCGGAAAGCTCGGGGAAGGTCTCCTTTACGTATTGACGGATCAAAACGGTGATGCCGCACATATTGGGGGCAGCCATACTCGTACCGCTCTGCTCATCGTATTCACCGCCTACAACGGCAGAAAGAATGTTACCGCCGTGCGCGGTGGTCTCGGGCTTAAGGGAGAGGTCGGGATTGGGGCCCCAAGAGGAGAAGTCACTCATAAAGGGACCTGCTACGTTATCCAGGTTGAACTCAAGTGTTCCCTCTTCGTGCATCGCCAATCTGTCACCCTCGTCTTTACCGATGGAAACTGCGGGAATCTTCGCGTCATTACCAATGGTCATGGTAATGTCTCCGAAGACGTTGTTGTAAATAATAACGGCGATAGCACCTGCCTCGGCGGCAAACTGTACCTTTTCCTCAAAGGTGATGTCGCCTCTCTTAACGAGTGCTATTTTACCGTACATATCAAGTCCCGTGTAGTTGACCTTCATACCTACACCGGGTACGGTAACGTAATCATAAGTTACGTTGTCGCCCTCTGTAATGCCGAGCATCGCAAAGAAATCGTATTCCTTTGCAGACGTATTAACCGAAGGCGTGAAGAAGATTACATCCTTGCCGTTTGCATACATGTAATTGTCCTTTTTACCGCTGATGGATGCAACGGACATTGCCGAGGTGTAAGTGGAAGGAGAACCTACGGTTGCGGAGTCAGGGTTATACGTCTTATTGGTGTTACCCTGCTCGGAGCCGAAGCCGCTGCTGTAATCGTTGGAAGCCGCAACTACCAAGGAGATACCCGCTTGCTCGATTCTACCGTAGACTTCGTTTTTGTATACCTTATCGGGTGCACTCTCATAGGTGAAGCCGCAGGAAGCACCAAGGCTCATGTTGATAGCATCAACGCCGAGAATAACGGCATCCTCAAGAGCAGCGATAATGTCGCCTTCTTCTGCACCCTCATCATAGTCGCTGAAAACCTTCATGATGGCAAGCTGTGCATCGATAGCAACACCGGTAATCTTATCATCCTTACCCGCTATAATGCCGGCTACGTGAGTACCGTGGCTATTTTCAAAGGGCATGATGTCCGGATCCTTATCGGCGTAGTCATAACCGAAAGCAATCTTGTTGCCGGTAATGTTGCCGTAGTAAACCTCTCTCGCCTCAAGATCCGCGGTAAGCTCTTCGGCCTTGAAATCCTCTTTTGCGAGAAGGTCCGCGATCATATCACGGTTGTAGAGAGGATTTTGGATCTCGTATGTATTGAACGCGGTATGGGAGTAATCACAACCGGTATCCAGAATTGCAACGATGGTTCCCTTACCTGTGTAATCAACGCTGCCGCTGTTGAAAATACCGGTTTCGTAAACGTCAACGGGGTTTTCAACCGCTGCTGCCGGCAGGTAGGTGTTGGAGACGATGATTCTCTCAACGCCCTCTACTGCGCTGATCTTTTCGATCATATCGTAGGTGGTCTTAACAAAAGCGCCGTCAGCGATATGGACATAGTTGTATCTGATCTCGTTGATCAGTCCCTCTGCCATAAGCTGATCAAGGATCTTGTTCTGGTTAGCGGTAAGCTCATTTGCATAGCCTTTAGCCGCCGCTGTCTCCTTGAACTGCTCGTAGGTCATCTGCTTTGCGTATTCCGATCTTGTGTAAGCGGATACGAGCGAATCATCAGAGAAGGTGATGATCAAGCCGACGTTACCACGGAGCTCATAGTCCGAGACTTTTTTAACCAAGTCCTTGTTGAAAGACTTGACAAGATCTTTTTTCAACTGGGCTATCACGTCATCCTGATCGAGCCTTGCAATGCCCGAAGGATTGGGCGAGGAGACGCTCTCCTTGTCAGTTTGAAAAGAGATGTTCTGCGCCAATGCACAAATGCCTACCGCTGCCGATTGCATCAGTAAAACGATTGCAAGAAAGGCAGCAAAGCACTTGGGCAAAAGCATTTTTAAGGGTGTTCGTGTTTGTGTGGATTCTTTACGCATTTTGAATTCCTCGGTTCTTTGATTTTTCATGCCGCCCAAAAACGGTTGGCACAAACAAATTATGAATTGTTGAGCGTTTTGACACTCTTAGCTTCAAGTATACCATAATTTGCGCAAAATGTCAATAAAGTATTTGCTATATATTATATAAAATATGTTTTTCGTCATTTCAACGAAAAAGTGGGAGACAAACACGTGTGTCTTTTGTTGATTTTGCACCCCTTTATTCGTCGGCCAATATCGAGTGGTGAATAATTATCCACATTTGTTTGAATAAAATTTACACTTTTTTAACATTTTTTCGAGGTCTGCCTGACCTGTTTTTGCAATTTCGCAAGCGACAACTTGCAAAAAGCACCGTATTTAACGATAAAAAAAGCGAGGCTTACACCTCGCATCTACGGTCCGTCGGTAGGCCGACAGCTCCTTTTTGTTATCTTCTGTTAGAGAGTTATTGAAGGGTGCGTGGGGAAAACGTAGTGTTTCGCTTGCGAAATATTTCCGCAGCAACGGAACGTTGCGATGTTCCTCTACAACAGGTTTTCCCCACACATTCTTTGCTCTTATTCTACTATTCGTCTCGCCTCTGTATAATACCGCTTGTCACGCGCGGAGCCCATGGAGAAGGTCTTACGCGGAAGGACACCCTCTTTTTCGATGGCGTCAAAAAGCTCACTCTTGCCCATACAGCCATAGAGGAAGCCGCTGGTTTTCCCATCGGATGTAAGCGCCAAAAGCTCCTCTTCGTCATGGATGTAATCGATAACGGCACCCTGTTTGTCGGGAAGGTAGGTATCCAAGAACTGCTGAACCGTTCCCACTGCAAGTGCGTGCGGCGGTTGCTTTGCAACAATAACTTCGCGGAGCGTTCCGCTGACAAAAGTAATCTCTTGCGGTGCGTTCCTTGCGTTTTGGTTGGCGGGATCTGCAAGATATGCCTTGAAATCGGTGAGCAGTTGTGCAGCATCAATTCCCTCGACCGTGCGGAAGATGGGCTCGAACACAAGCGCTTCGCTGTGAATGTTCATCACCTCGCAAAGCGCGTAGCGGTTGCACTCGGTCGCTCCCAAAGCGCGGCAGGCCTTGGCGGTTGCCAAGGAGTGATTGCCGTCACCAACGGCAAGCGTAATGCCGCCGTGCAGGTCTCCCAAGGCTTCTATCTTTTGGCAGATGTCGTCGTGCATTCCCTCGGGAATGAGATAGCCGCACAAATGTCCGCCATCCAACATCAGGTCAAAATCATAGAGCTTTTGCATCGCACCGTTCTTTGCAATAAGAGCCAAAGGCTCAACAACCGCACGCGCGGTGTCATCCATCAGCATCAGGATGTGCGGGAGCTCCAGCGTTGCATTCTTTCGGATCTCCACGCGGGGCGGGATACGCTCAAGCACCGTTTTTTCGGTAGCGCGGACGCGCGAGGTAGAACCCTCGTTGTAATCGTAAGCGTCAAGGTCAACAGCACCGACGATACCGCATCTCACCTTGCCGTCGCGCTGGGTACGCTCGACGTAGATAAGAGCATTGGGGTATTCCCGAAAAATGCCGTCCTCAACGTATTTTTGCATAGCATTGTTGATGTTTGCGGTCATTTCGGCAGCATCCGTCTTGCCGAGATACACCTCGGGATAGATGAGGTTCAGCGTGGTGGGGTTCTCCCCTGCCGTACTTTTGACCGATTGCCAATACTCCTCGTTGGATGTAAACTGATCACAGGCAATGACCGACCAGGATTCAAAATTTTGTTTGGGTAATAATATATTGGTGGGTGAAAAAATTGTTTTTTTCATTCTTTTCTCCTTTATTTTAGAGGTATCAAAAACTTCGTAAATCTAAAAAGTCATAAACCTTATAAATATCGCCGGCGCCCATTACAATCACCAAATCGCCCTCTTTTGCATCACGTGTCAACGCTTCGGCTATGTGAGCGAAGCTGCCACAGTACTCGGCTGTGGGGCCTATCTTTTGGGCAAGCATTTCGGAGCTGACACCGAAAACATTCTGCTCGCGTGCGGCGTAAATGTCGGCAAAATAAACACGGTCTGCAAAATCGAAAGCGCGCACAAAAGCATCAAATAGCTTTGCCGTGCGGCTGTATGTGTGAGGCTGATAGGCGCAGAGAATGCGCTTGTATCCCATCTCCCGCGCTCCTGCGAGCGTTGCGCGAATTTCCACAGGGTGATGCCCGTAGTCGTCATAGACAACAGCACCGTTCAGTATCCCCTTGCGCTCCATACGGCGTTTTGCACCTACAAATTCTTCGAGTGCCTTAGCAATCTGCTTGGGAGCAATACCGCAAACACTTGCCGCCGCGGCCGCCGCCAACGCATTGTAGACGTTGTGCAAACCGAACACGTGTAAGCGAATATGGCACAAGAGATCGCTTGTATGATAAAAGTCAAACTCGGTAATGCCGCCCTCGTGTTTGACATTTCGCGCCGAATAGTCGGCGAGCTTTTCAATGCCGAAAGTAACGTGACGTCCTTCAAATTCTCCCATTGCCAACACACTTTGCTCGTCGTCGGCGTTGTAGAGAACAGTTCCCCCTTTGCCCGTACGGCGAGCGTAGTTGAGGAAGGACGCGCGGATCTGTTCGAGATTTTGGAAATAATCAGGATGATCCATTCCTACGTTGAGCACGACCGCGAGTGTCGGATTGAAATCGAGGAAGGAGTCCATATATTCGCAGGCTTCAAAAACAAAATGCTCCTGCTCACTTCCGATACAACAGGTAGAGCCTTTGAGAAGTGGCAGCTCCGCACCGCAGAGGACAGTGGCATCGGTGGCAGAAAGAAAGATCTGCGCACACATCGCCGTGCAACTACTCTTGCCGTGCATACCCGCAACTCCGATGCGGTGACGGTAGGATACCATCAAATACCCAAGATAGTCCGCGCGGGAAAGAAGTGGCTTGCCTGCCGCCTTTGCGGCAAGATATTCGGGATTATCCGCTCCGATGGCGACCGTGTAGACCACGGCATCGTAGCGTGCAATGTTGGCTGCATCGTGAGACGCGAAAACAGGAATGCCCATTTCCTTCAGGTGCGCTGTTTGCGCATTCTCGGAACGGTCAGAGCCGCCCACCCCGTAGCCGAGCGAGAGCGATATCTGCGCCAGTGCCGACATACTGATGCCGCCGATCCCTATAAAGAAAATACTGTGGCAATCTTTTAGCATCTCTCCAATATGCGCGTACCCGTAGTGTGTATTCTCCAATGCCATATTGCTTCCCCTTTCCAAATCCGTCTTAACGAACTTTATTTTTCTATATGACAAACTCTCCCTCTTTGTGACAAAAACGGCTCTTTTTTGAAAAACATTCGCGTTTCATTCACAAAAAGATACTGCTATCATTGAATAACGGTCACAAAAATGCTGTATAATAATGACAACAGTAAAAGATCAACGGAGGATTTACCAATGCAAATTACCGATATCAAAGTAAGAAAACTGTTTGATGAAGGCCCTATGAAGGCGATCGTTTCGGTTACGTTTGACGGACAACTTGCCGTTCACGACGTAAAAGTGATCTACGCACGTGAAAAGTATTTCATCGTAATGCCCAGCCGCAAGAACCCCGATGACACCTATCGCGACATCGTACATCCCATTAACGCACAGTTCCGTGGGATGCTGGAAGCCAGCGTAATCAGCGCATACGAGGCAGCCCTTGCCGAAGCGGCAGCAAATACCGAAAACGCCGAAGAGGTTGGCGAACCCGTATAAAAAGAATAAAAACCGAAAAAGACTGCTTTGGCGGTCTTTTTTTGTTTTACAGACGTCCGTGGCCGAACAGAACAGTCTCTTCTTTGAGCGTCAGCGTTCCAAAGGAATACCCTTCCCCATCTTCATCAAAACCGATGCTGCCGGGATTGAAAAGATACATCGGGCGCGAGAGCACAGTTTTGCCCACCTGCTCGCCGGCGGAGATGGTCACAAGGGTCGGCTTGTGCGTGTGGCCAAACAAGACAATATCAGCGCCAACATCTGCTGCGTGCGCGATGAGAGCCCCCAAACCACCTTTGACGCCCCATTCGTGACCGTGTGTCATAAGAATGGTGTGCCCTTCGAAATGCAAAAGACGCTCGGTTCTATCGGCATAATCGGACGATGACCAATCGCAGTTGCCACGCACCGCCCAAAGAGGCGTATCGACAAGGAAAAGATGGTCAAGATCGCGCGCACCGTCGCCCAAAAAGAGGATGGCATCGGGAGATTTGACTTGTCGATCGAGAGCCGCCGACATATTTTCGGCACGACCATGCGAATCCGAAAAGATCAAAAGTTCCATCGTGCCCTCCAAAACAAATCAACGATCCTGCAACGCCACGCGGTGCACATTTTCCATACACCATATATTATAGCACGACATAGCGCATTTGTCTACACAAAAGAGAGAAAAAAGGAGAAAAAACAAAAAAGGAAAGAAAAGGAGCGCGAACGTCTCGGTTCGTGCTCCTCTTTTTATTGAATTGTATAAAGTGATGTTTTTGCTTGCGCAAAAGTGATGTTATTCGCTTCGCTCACAGTGATGTAGCACGCTCGCGTACTGTGATGCAATGTTTGCCCCATGTGCCGCAAGGCACACATCATCAGGCTTTGCCGTCATCATTGAGCGAAGCTCAACATCATTTGCCGAAGGCAAACATCGTTTCTAAAAAACCCGCCGAGCCGTGTGGTCGGGCAGTCGGAACCCTGTAGTTCAGGGCGGTGTCCTCGGGGCGGCTTTACTGCTCCCAACGTCCGTTTTGCTGCCGAGACAAGTCAATCGATGCAAGCAAACGGGAGGTCTGCAAACCACCACCTGCCTTGGACTCCTTTAATCTCTTGTAGGTTCACAAATCACCGAACCATCACGCACTAAGCAGGTTATAAATCTTTTTTAGTTGCCGTCGTAGTCGATCTCCTCGGAGAACATATCGTCAAATACGTCGGCTACGTTGTCGAACTCATCGTCGTCGTCAACGCTCACAAGGGTATCTTCGCCGTTCTCATCCTTTTCAAGACGGAGAACTACGTACTCGCAAAAACCGCCGTCGTTCTGTGCTGCGTTCTCTGCCGCCTCTGCAGGGATCATTGCAAAGTAAACCTTTTCGTTGAGAGTGATCTCACCGATCTTTTCAAATTCGATCTCACTGCCGTCTTCGTCGACCAGCGTAAAAAATTCGCGTTCGTTTTCGTTCATTGTTTTGTCCTCTTTTTCAGTAATAGTATTTGTCATTATTGTACACGAAATTCGCGCACTTGTCAAGTGGTTTTTCATTTTTGCGGTGCAAAATCCAAAATTTGGGAAAGGATCGCGTTGCTGACAAGCATCCCCTCGGGTGAGAGGAAATATCTGCCGCCTTCGCGGCGAACAAGCTCCGACGCGATGAACGGTGCAAGTTTTTTGCCATACGTCCCCTCAAAAGAGACTCCAAAGCGGTTCTCGAAAGCAGTGACATCCACGCCCTCGCACAAGCGGAAGCGAAGCATGACGTATTCATTGATACGTTCTGCCTTATCGGGAGTACTTCTCTCTTCTGTGATGTCGCGACCTGCGAGATAAGCATCGATATCACGCGAGTTTCCAAAACGTACGCCGCCAAAATCAGAATGTGCCGCTACACCAAAGCCGAGATATTCATCACAGTTCCAATATTTGAGGTTGTGGCGCGACTCGTACCCTGCGCGTGCAAAATTACTGATCTCGTATTGCGCGTAGCCGTTTTGTGATAGGGCATCGATTCCCTCGAGGTACATCCGTCGTGCGGCATCCTCATCGGGGAGCGGTAGCGTATCCTGCTTTTTGAAAAAGGGTGTTCCCTCTTCGATGATGAGGTCGTAGGACGAGATATGCTCGGGCGCGAGCGCCAAGACCTTTTGCAAAGTCTCGCGGCGGCTCTCGGGCGTTTGATGCGGAATACCCGACATCACGTCCACGCTGATGTTCTCAAACCCAGCGGCGCGCGCGTCCGCGAAACAGGCGGAAAAGGTATCGAAATCATGCAAGCGTCCGAGCGCTTTGAGTTCTTTTAGGTGTGCGCTCTGCAATCCAATGCTCAACCGATTGATACCTGCCGCACGCATCCGCGAGAAGAGTTCTCGCTCGCCCGTGACGGGGTTGCACTCAGCGGTGATCTCTGCATCAGGCGCAACGTGATAATTTTTATAGATCTCTCCCATCACTTCTTCCAACAGATGTGCGGGGAGCGTGGTGGGGGTTCCGCCGCCGAGAAAAACGGTGTCGACCGTGTACTCGCGGCAAGCAGGGGCGTATGCCCTCAAGTCACGGCAAAGTGCCAAGACGTATTCTTTCATCCTTGCTTCATCCGCGCGCGGAAAAGAGCAAAAATCACAGTAGAGGCATTTAGAGCGACAGAACGGAATGTGCAAATAAAGTCCCAATGGCTTCATTCTGTTACCTCCGCTCGGCGTGGCAGACCAGATACAAAATCTGATACTTTTGGGAAAGTGCCACAAGAAGTCGTTTTGCGGCTTCCAATCGGCGTTCATCGAGATTGACAAAGGGATCGTCGAGAATGATGGGCGGTTTTTCCCCCTCGGCGTAGAGTGCCTCGGCAAGGGAAAGACGCACGCAGAACTGTGTGGCATCGCGCCAGCCTTGGCTCAAGGACTCGGGGTGTTGCGTTTTTCCGCCCTCGCGAAGCTTGACCTTGAACGAGGTATCCATCACCGATTCGGGGGCGTTTTTATCCATCAGCGTTTGCAAAAGGTTAGAAAAACTCGTTTGCATATCGGCAAGATAGCGCGTCGAGAGCCCCGATTTTGCCTCTTCCAAAAACTGCGCGGTATTGGCAATGGTGGTGCTGTTGGCGCGTGCGATGGAAAGCTCCTCTTCGAGTGCACGAACGGTGGCTTCTACCTCGGGCAAGCGCTCGGCATCGGTGGCAAGGCGACCGATGTGGCTCTTGAGCTCCGCTTGACGGTTCTGCATTTCATTGAGTTCCCTTTGCATTGCACGCTCACGCGCGGTCAGCGCATCGACGTCGGGGAGCGTGATAGTTTCTTGCTCGGTGTGAGCAGCAAGTCCCTTTTCGGCAACAAAGCGTGCAAGCTCCTCGCGCAGCTGTGGGATGCGGTGGGAAAGGCGGCGGTATTCGGTCTCCCATTCCTGTACGCGATCAAGGCATTCCGAGGGCTTCATTTTGCCGTCGGGGTCAAAGTGGCGCAAGAAGGGTGTCAGCTCTGCTTGCAAGTGTTTTTGCTCTGCGAGAGCCGCTTCGCGGCGGCGGTTCCGCTGTTCTGCTTCGGCGGCCGCGCGAATGATACGAGCGGTATCACGGCGCAAAGCCTCAATGTCGTCACGGTAGTCATTTTTCGGGGGGAGGATAATATCCCAAGTGCGGAATTTCTCTTGCAATCCGCGCAACAGTTGTTGCTTTTGCGCGCGCAGAGCTTGCAATGCCTTGATGCGTTTTTGCTCGGCCGCTTCTCCCTCGCGCCATTGGCGAGCGAGGAATGAGAGCTCGGTGAGTCCGTCGCGCAGGTTGCCCTCGGTGGAGAGTCCATAGCTCGAAAGCATCTCGCGGGCGGCGGGGATTGCAGAGTGCAGAGTGCCCGGTGCAGAGTTGTTTGGGGTATCTTTTTCTTTGCGCAAGAACAAGACGAGTGAGAGGATGCCCCAAACCGCCGCTGCGGCAAGCCAAACAGGTGTTAGTGCAAATGCCACAATCAAAAACAGAACGGCAAGAATGAGACAAACAACAGCAGGTATGCGTTTTTTGCTACCCGTTTGCTTCTTTTGAGCGGTTCGTGCCGTCTCTTCGGCGGCAAGGGCATCCAAAAGGGATTTCATCTCCCCCTCGGTGGGCGGCGCTTTGTGCGCAAAGTGGCGTGCGGCAGGAGTTTCTGCGGGGGTACTCAATCCTGCCTCACGGTGAGCAATGTTTTGCAGCTCGAGATTTGCGGAAAGCATAGACGCGAGATCCTCACGGCTTGGAAGCGTTCCTGCAAAATCGGGGTTCAAAATTTCATATTTTTCGGTTTGTGTCGAGATAGATGCAATCTCATTTACACGCGCACGCGCTTCGCGGATGCTATCCAAAAGACGACGCTTTTGCTCAATTTCCTCAGACGAGGGATGTTTCCCTCTCATTCTGGTGTCAAGAGAGCGTGCCGACTCCTCAAGGGCAGAAAGCTCCTTTTGCATCCGCTCTTTTTGCGCTGTCAGAGCCGCTCTTTCGCGCACGGTGCCTGCGCGGCGCAGAGTAGCGCGCACCTCTTCAATAGATGCACTTGTTTCTTTGATGCGTTCACCAAGCAGAGAAAGCTCGCTTTCCTTTTGGCGCATAATATCCTCGGTGCGAGAAAGCTGTTCGATCTGTGCACGCAAAGCCGCGATCTCACGCTCAATGTCGGCAATGCGACCTCTCTCGCCCGTCATTTTGTAATACTTTCTGCGCTTTTCGAGCGCCGCCATAGCATCATCAAAGCTGCCGATGTCGTCGACGTCGTCGAGAAGATCACCGAGCTTTGCTGTGATGCTATTGTTATCTCCCTTGGCGATAACTGCGTGTTGGGAAAGATAAACCGTGCGTGCAAAACCGTCGGCATCGATGCCGAAAAGCTCCTCGCCCAAGCGCTGGGAATAGCGTCGGCTCTCGCAGTTGGTGGCAAGGTCATAAAGAGCGAAGCTGTCACCGCTTTCTTTTGCGCCGAAAAAGCGTTCGATGCGGTATTTGCCCGACGCGGTGGAAAACTCAAGACTGCCGCCATAAGCGCCGCCCTGCCAAGGCATATATTTTTTGCGTTCGTTTTCGTCAAGAGACTGCTTGCTGCTGGCAGGCATACCGTAAAGCATCGCTTTGATAAAGGCGGCCAAGGTGCTCTTGCCCCAGCCGTTTTCTTCGAGTAAGACATTGAGTCCCTTATCGAAAGAATAATCAAAATTTTGCAGCTTGCCGAAATTTTCGACGTGTAATCTGATCAATCTCATAGGCCAAGCTCCTCTCCCGACAATGCGCGGAAACCGCAGGCAATGACGCGTTCTTTTTCAGCTTCGGGGAGCGAAGAAGCCATTACGCGACGTACAAATTCGCCCTTGAGTGAAATATCGTGAGCGTAATCCTCGGCGTTGATAGAAAGGCGTGTTTCATCCTTGATTTTTGCAAAATAAAACCTCTCGGCAAGGATGCCGCGCAAATGGGCGAGATCAAGCATTGCCTCGGCGGGGCAAGTGCCCGTGAGGATGACCTTGACCATATCCCCCGATACGATATCTGCAACAGATGCAAGCATTCTTTGCTCTAAATCGAGCCCAGAGGAAAAACCCGTGATATCACACTCCACGGTGTGGAGCGTACGCGTGGCAAACGGGATAAAGCGGTGTGAAACACGACCGCCCTCAATATTCAAAAGTACGTAACCTTTGGTTCCGCACTCATCAAAGCCGCGCCCTTCAAGGCATCCGCTGTAAGCGGCGATGCCACGAGAATCGAGACGCAGTACGCGGTGCTCGTGAATGTGACCAAGTGCCGCATAGTCAACATTCTTATTTTTGAAGCGGCCGAGGTGGATGATATCCTCTCCTGCCACACCTGCACTGCGGCGTTCTTGGCCGTGCAGGAGCAGAATGTTGATATCGTCAGGATTCAGGGAAAGTGTATCGGCATCGGGGATTTCCGCACCTGCGATAACAATATTGCCTTGTCGATATGTAGTCCACGTCAAACCAAATGTGTGAAGATTTGCAGGCAGTTGCGTCGCAGAAAAAATCGCACTTCCCTTATCGTGATTGCCCGAAAGATAGAAAAAATCGATCATCGGATAGGATGCGATCAGATCAAGCACGTAATTTTCGGTGCTCTTGGTAACTCTTGCACCGTCGAACAGGTCGCCCGCTATCAGGATCGCTTCGACGCCCTCATCGGCTGCCGCGCGTACCATGCGCGAGAAGGTGGAGCGAATCTCCAATTTGCGCTCTCTTGCCTTGTCGGCGCTCAAGTTCGTCTCCATCGGGGAATCCAAGTGAATGTCGGCACAGTGTATTAACTTCATAAGTTCGCTCCTCCTTTCGTGGGAGTGATTGTGGGGAGACCTTTTTTTGCAAAAAAGGTCTCCCCACACCCCTTCCAAAAAACACTCTAACAAATTATCTCAATAGATAGGGGGTGTTTGCAAACAGTTCCACAGATAGCTTATATTTTTTTGCCATCCAAAACGGCTTCTATCAGCTCGTCGCCTTGGTAGGTGAGCTTGAGGGAGAAAAAGGGCGCATCCTCTTGCAACAGGCGCAAAAAGATGCGGTCACCTTGCCAAAGGGTCAGGTCAAACAGCTTTTGCTTTTTGATCCAGGCAAGCTCTCCCTCGTCGCACTCGCGCGCCTCGCCCGTCCAATTCGTAACGGTAAAAAGGTGCATATATTCGGTCTCGTAAATGTCGGAAACAAAGGTCACGATGCCGCGATAGCGATAATCGGTCACCGTCAATCCCGTTTCTTCAAAGATCTCGCGGCGCATACAATCCTCGGGGCTTTCATTCGCCTCAAATTTGCCACCAACGCCGATCCATTTATCGTGATTTTCGTCATTCTTTTTCTTGGTACGGTGAAGCATCAAATACTCGTCGCCGCACTCAAGATAGCAAAGGGTGGTCTGTTTCATATCTGCTCTTCTCCCCTTCTCTTTATCTGCGCGCCCGATTTGTAGATGCGGAACATATCAAGATGCGCCTCATTTTGCACGGGCAACAAAAGGATGAATACCACCGCATTGACTACAGCAAAGATGAGCACGAGTATCCAATCGGATACGAAGAAATTGTAAAGACGAATGTTCAGCCCTTGCCAACGGTAGAGCCACAAAAGCAGTTGCGGGAAAAGAGATGAAAACAGCGGCAACAGCGGCATTAAGAGATACGTCACGCGATTGGGACATACCAAATGCAAAATACGCTTGGTGCGGTTGGCGATGCGCGAGGTGGGTTCAAAGGAAAACGCCACGACCGAGCAAACGGTGACCATAAGCGTCACCAGGGCGTAAAGAATGGGCAGAACCCAAAACAGAATGCTGACAACAGGCAACAGTTGCTCGAACCAAACCACAGACTCGTTGCTCTCAATAAGTCCCGCCTCGATCTGCGCGTAAAAATCCCATGCGTTGCCCTGCAGCTCAAAAAGGTTCATTGTGGAATACGCCTCGCCGTTATACACAAACCAAAGGTGCGGAACAGAGGCGTAGATCAAAAGAACAATACCAAACAACGCAGGCAAAAAGTAGCACAGATGGATCAGCACGCGGCGGGCACGGGTGGATAAATAACTCATTTATTCTCCCCCGCAAGCTTTCCTTCCATGAGGAATGCGGCTTCCATATCGGCACAGCAGGTAGCGTAAGCCAAGGGGAACATTTCAAGTGCACGTCCTACGTTGCCGGGGTCCTCGGTACCCGAGAAGCCCATGTGATAACGAATGGCAAACGCCTCGTCGCGCGTGAGTTTCATATATGCAGAAACAATGTAAGCGGACTTTTCACCGTGGCCGTAAGGGAGCGTATCCTCGATGGTATAGTAAGGCACGCTCTGCCATTTGCCGGTCTCGTCCTTGACGTTGCGATAGCTTGTCTTATAGAAATTGACCTTGCAGATGTCGTGCAAAAGACCTGCAATGGCAATGCTTTCCTCGGGATATTCGATGCCGTAGAGCTCCTTCATACGAGGACGCTCCATCATATCCTTGAGGCAATCATACACGTTGAGGCTGTGCTCAACAAGTCCGCCCTCGTGAGCACCGTGATAGCGCGTGCTGGCAGGAGCGGTGAAAAAGTCACTGCCGTTGAGCAAAAAGTCGAGCAGCTTGTCCGCACCCTCGCGAGTGATCTTTTCGTTATAGATCTCTAAAAAGCGTTCTTTTGCGGTCATAAAAAGATACCTCTCTTTATAATAAATTATAATTCTTCACTTTATTGTAACACGCCCGCGCGAAAAAGTAAAGATGTTTTCTCTTTTTTTCTAAAAAAATAAAGAATCATGCAAATATGCACACTCCACAAACCTGACTGACAAAGCAACCCGCCCGTCGAAATCGGCGGGCGGAGAAAATTTAACCGTTGTTCTTCCTTTTTGCGTGTGTGATTAAACGATTTTTGTTTTGTATAAGGTTGCAAAATAAAAGTTTTCAAAATCCGCTTTTGCATCATTGCTGATTCTAACGGATGTGCGATGAACCTTGCCGTTAAACTCCAACCTTAATGGCTTTGTGATCGCTTTGATTCTCGCAACCAATTCTTCATAAGTTGCAAAGTCATCCAACTCTGTTTGGTTCACAATACCAATAGGATGTTTTTGTGTATCCTTTTCATATTCTACTTTTGACGGAAAGCTCAAACACAGTCCGCAGACATTTTCGGGAAATTGACCAACGAAATAAGATGTTGACAATTCTTCCTTCATAGTGATATGGAAGCGGAATGTTTCAATATATGGGCAGGGCTCTGCAAAATGTGGAGTGTTCAACATTGTATTCGGTTGATAAATACAATTTTCGAGATGAGCGGTAACACCTGTAGAAAACCAGGCAATATCATAATCTTTTTCCCAAATCAGTTTTTCGCCGTTTTTTAATTTTTGATATAGAGCGTCATATGTCAGAAAAAAGTCATTGGGATTACTTTCTATATACCCTTTTCTCACTCCGGCATTTACAACGACGTGATGAAAACCGCGCATAATTGAGCGGAGCTCTTTGGGAGTAACAATAAAATGCAGCTTTTTTATTGATATGTCATAATATTGCATTGCGCAACCACCTTTCTTATTTTGTCATTTCACCGCGCCAAAATAACGGGCGGAGATATCATGCACTTTCCCAATCAAAAATTTTTGTTTTCTTGCCAATCTCGTTCACCTTATAAATGGTGATCCAACTAAAGGCATCCGAATACTGTTCCTCACTAAAGCCGAGGTCTGTGTTCTCTTGAAACTCTTCGAATGACTCGTCATTTTCGATTTTGATGTATAAGGAGACAACATCCTTACACTTGCGTTTGAAATGAGGCTCGTACTCCAATGTTTCTTTTGTTTCCTCGCCCGTCATACCGTCGTATCCGTGGAGTCTGTTATCAAAAATAACGTGTTCTTTGCCGCACTCGGTGCATTTGATTTTGATAACGGAAATCCCCGAAAAGAATGGGCGTTCGGGAACAATAATTTCCTCGTGTGCTCCATCCAAACCTTTCAGTGGTTCAAACAATCTCCAATAATGCTTGTTTCCGTTTTCATCACGGGTTACCTTTCTCGGTTTATCAGCGTAAACCTCTTCCAAGGCGTCATAATAGGGTTTTATCAGCGCCTTTTCTTCCTTGTTAAGACAGTTTTCATAAACCTCAAACTGATTACAGCCGCAGGGACATTTGATGAAGAAATAAGTCCAGTTATTTTTGAACTTGTCAAAAACAGCTATATGCTTTAGATAATTTGGAATCGGTACGCTCATAAGAACACCGCCTTTCATTTTTGGCAACTCTGCCCCCAAAACGAGGGGCATATAAAACTTACGTAAATTGATCGATTGTTCGAATCTCTCCTGTGTCTACATCTTCAAAAGTGTAGATCGTATAGAGCATATTCTCATACCCTTTGCCCTTTTTGCGCTTTTGCTCAACAAATCGCATCGGCTTGCCGCTTTTTGAAACCGGCCACTCTCCGCCTTGCACCCAACGCGGATATTTTGTTCCCTCAAGGTGAAACTCTTGCTTGATGAGTTCCTTGATCATCTTTTTTCTCTTTCCCTTGGGGAGCGTTTCGGGGACTTGTTCAACGATCTTTTCAATAATGCCTGCCTTGTCAATTTCGTGTCCTTCAACGTATTCGGGGCACACATCCATCAAAAACGATGCTTTTTCATAAAGAGATTCGTCTTTTTCGATAACCTCATCGGGGTAAATTTCTGTCATAAGATGATATAACCACGATTGAATATTGACACACGTCCATATACCATTGCTATGCGCTCCACAACGAGAGTACATAGCTTTAACATTATACGGAACCTCTTGCACCGTGTCAAAGGATCTTTCGAAAAACTCTTTTACAGACTCTATCATATGTTGAACGTATGACGGTCTATATTTATCGGGCTCATTGAGAACAAGATTAAAATTATAGAGCAAGAGATTCATCAGATCTGTAAATTCTACAACCCCCGAATCGAGCGCGTAGAGCAAATCGACGAGGTTTTTGGCACAACTTAATTGGTTTCCGTCATTTGCGTCTAATGAATGGCACAAGCTATGATAAGCAGAATAGATCTCCTCCTGCGTTTGCGCATCCAGATTTTTGAGAAAATAATCTATTTTTTCGGGTACAAGATCGTCCATTGTCTTGTCGGATGGGAGCAAATCCTGCAACCAATCAAACACCTGCGGATTTGACTCCAACCAAAGATGAAATTCAAAAGGATCTTCTCTCCCCTCGATAAAGTCAATGATTTTTTGCTTATAGGATTCCATATACAATTTTCTCCTTATTTTTTCATACCCACGTAGCCTGTTTTTTCGATAATGTACTGTCCTTCTTCGGAAAGGATCCACTCAACCAAAAGAGCAACATTGGGATTGGAATTTCCCTCATACGTCACCGCGTAAACGGGTGCAATAATAGGATAGGTGTTGTTTTGAATGTTCTCTGCTGTGGGGGAGATGCCGTCCACGGCGATCATTTTGACTTCGGGATTTTGCACGATCCCCTCGAGATAATAGCGGAAAGAATACCCGATGGAGCCTGCGCGACTTTGGTAATCTACTACCTCTTCAACAACAGCACCCATACCTTGAATCACCTTGGTCTCGGCTTGCATCAAGGGTGTGTCACCCATAAAGCGGAGCATCATACTTTGGCTGCCACTGTTGTTGTCACGTTGGAAAGGAATGATCTCCTCGTCACTGCCGCCAACCTCTTTCCAGTTGGTGATCTTTCCCGAATAGATGCCCCTGATCTGCTCGGCGGTCAAAGATTGGATGGGGTTATCCTTGTGCACAAAGAACACGAAGGCTTCCCAACCGATTTGCGTGTAAACGAACTCCGTGTTGCACTTTTTTGCGTAAGTGATCTGATCCTTTGAAGGATATGCGCCAATGAAAATATCGGTGTTCTTTTGAGCAAGCTCAATATAACCGCCAACCGTGTTGTTGTATTGAAACACGTCGCCCCATAGCTCGGTTTCCTTTGTGTTGGGATAGACCGCATTGACGAATGCCGAATATACAGGAAACGCCGCCGATGCACCGTCTATACGCGGCAGATCATCGTCCTCTGTAAACTTAAGAGTCTTGCTGTCGATCTTAACGATCTTGGAGTCCTCGCGGAACGGTAGATATTCATTCACGTTGATATTGGGAGCAACGTCGATGGTGATGCTTCTTTCATACTCGGCAATGCCCCATTGCACTCCGCAGGCGATGAGAACCGCCAAAAACAAGCAGACGTAAGTAATGAGATATGGCTTTCTTCTCTTGATCCAAATAGCAGGGATGATAAGCGGGAAAAAGCAGAGCAAGATAGCCCATTGCGGCGCGCCAAATGCTCCTATCACAAGCGCACCCAGCAAAACATAGGGCGTTGCTATGCCAATTACTACCGTGAGAAGAATTTTGATGACTCTTTTAAGCGTATTGGACTTAGATTCCATATTGCTTTTCTCCTTTCCTGATTTTCCATTGTTGTTGTAGCATACGATTTAAGGTTTTTCAAACAATTCTTTTTACCCCATCAACGCCCAGGTGTTCTCCTCAGAGTATTCAAGTTCTTCGGAAATAATGCTTGCCAAGGTTGCAACCTCTTGCAAGGATGTTGCCCCTTGGATGCATATCAACGATGCGAGCAATCGTTCGCAGAACAAACAAAAGGACAGTCGCGTGCAAAAATCGTCTTTGCAAAATGCTTCGGTGCAGTGACGAAAGACGAGGTATGCCAAAAAGCGCTTCAAATATGCGTCTGCTTCCTCACACTCGGGACGATGCGCTGACGAATAGCACATAAACAGCCCTTTGTGTTCGGCATTCAGATACTCCAAAGAATTCAGAATGTTCAACCAGCGGTCATCCTTTCCTGCATCGATGGAATACTCGTGATAAATTTTATCAAGTGCACTTGCGTAGTCATTATTCTCGAGGATTGCGTATAGTTCGTTGCGCGCAGCGCATCCGTCAAAAGGAACGTCGTCGGTGTAGTCGGCAACATCTCCTACCTCTTCCAATTTTGCAAAATCGGGAGAGGAAAGAATGAGCCTTGCCGCCTCGGGACAGGACATTCCCACGCCGACCTCAGCAACGCTTGTGAAATTATAAAACCTTGGATGCTCGCGACAGATATCGCAAAGATAGTCCTCGCCCACACCGAGGATAATTTTGCAAAGCCCACGCTCGTCAAGATGAGGGCATCTGTCGCCCTCACAAAGCCGAAAGTGTGGCGTTTCATCCATAGAGATACTGTCCTTGATGACAGCCCCGTAGCCGCTTTTCAGCCGCTTGTATTTTTGGAGCGTATTGTCGTCAATATCAATTTCCCATCCAATGCAGCAGCTGTGCTCGCACCGATCTGCTATGCATCGGAATTTTTTGTAGTATGTAGGAGCGTAAAGTTTCATAGGCTTTCCTCCTTGTATGTTATAGATGCCCTATCCCTCTTGTATAAAATTTGAGATGGCGGCAAACACGGCGGCTTTTGTCTATATGCAGAAGCATCCCGTTCATAAGATTCAATCAACTCTCCACTAACTTTTTGGGGGTCACTCAAATCAAGTTCATATATCCATAATTGTGCAGGAGAGCCCGTTTCCGAAACAGATTTATCTTTACTTGAATGTGAAAGATTTGGTATATAATTCCAAAACTCGCAAATTGCATTTTCAGAGTCGTTTTCAGAATAAGTATATTTTTCCAACCAAATTTGAGCCGTATCAAAACGAGCATAGAGAGAGATTCTTCCAAAGGCATCATACTTTCTCATTTCCGCTTTGTACCATTCACAGTAACGATTGTTATATTTATAAACAGGAATTATCCATTCAAGATCATTTAATTGAAAAATGCAGCAAAAAGTGAGAGACTTCTCGCTGTGCTCGGATATTTTTATCAATCGGTCAGAGTCATCATATTCGTAGGACATATATTCTTCGCGATTACCGATATTTTTTAGTTTTTTCCCTTTTGTATACTGCTTTGAATAGGCCATTTTCAAAATCAAGGACGGTGTATGAATTCCATAGTAAAAATCAGATGGAGATGAATACTCTATACGACTTGATTTTATATTTTCGAAATGTTCCGCATTGTCAAGCGCATATTTGCGAGCATCATTGAAACAAATTATTAAGTCATCAAATTCTTGATAATGATTTACCATTTTTCCACCGCCTTTCTGCTTTCATTATACCACAAATCCGTATGGATTACAAGAGGCACTTTGCAGAAGGACTCTGAACCAATCCTCGAAAACCGCAAGCGATTTCTCGGCGCAAATTTGCTTCGCAAATTCGCCACGGCTCGGCTTTGCCTCGCACGCAATTTCTCAAAACAGTCTGCCCCTGCCAAAAAGATAAGGGATGGCAAACGCCATCCCTTATCTTTTTGCCTTAAACGAGTGAAAAGGTGTCTAAGTGAGGTAAAAACGAACAAAAGGTGTCCGGCATCACATCAGTAAATGTATAATGAAAAGAAGTATGCTCATAGCGATGCCACTTATCAAGCATATTAGCCAAAATCCGTGAGAAGGTGAAGATTTATCGTTGCGATGAAACCAAGAGTACCAGTTGGAATTAACTGACCATAAACCGTTAAAAAGCCCCCAAAGGGCAATTGGGATGCCGAAAATCTCAAAGTGACCATGAAATAAAGCCGCTGTAACAATAATTGAAATAATAATTGCGATATTAAAAAAGATATATGTATGTTTATATTTGTTGGGTGGAGTAAAGCGATACACGCCAATCACCTCCTTTACCTGTATTATACCATATTTCAACAGTTAAGTCAAGAGATTATTACTTTCTCGCATCCAAATCACACCGAAGGCGTATCCGTTTGCGCGTTCCACGCAAATGATGTTGTGTCCTGCGGACACAAATGAAAAAATCCATCGCCGAAGCGATGGATTTTTGGGCAGAAGGACTCTGAACCAAGCCTCGAAATTCGCAAGCGATTTCTCGGCGCAAATTTGCTTCGCAAATTCGCCACAGGCGCGCGTTGCACGCACGCGATTTCTCAAAACAGTCTGCCCCTGCCAAACAAAAAGGGCCGCCGATTGGCGACCCTTTTTGTTTGGCAGGGGCAGAAGGAC
>JAZNZC010000150.1:0-39610 GCA_045594745.1 Eubacteriales bacterium | reverse complement strand
ATGCTTATTATGGAATTTTACCGACATTATTACAACCATGAGCGCCCGCACAGTACCCTCGGGTACTGTGCCCCTATGGTTGCTCTAAACAAAAATGTCATTTAATTTCTTTAATTTTTTTCTAATTTTTGTACCAATTTCTGATCCTCGAATTCTTTCTCGTCGGTGGTCGGATAAACGATCACTTCCCCAAGTTCTTCAAAGCTTTCGTAAATTAAGTCGTCGCCAATGGTTGCGGCATCTAAAAAAACAATCTTCATTTTTTGTTCCTCCATGTGTTCTCGTCTACTATTATACATAAAGAAAGCGGATTCGTCAATAAAAATACTACATTTTATAATAATTTGCAAAAAAGACTTGAAAAAAAGCGGAATATCATATATAATAATAGCAGAGATGAGTTTTTTTCAAAACAAGGAGGATGTTTTTATGAATTCCGAAAAACAGATCCCAAATGTGGCGGATGAGGTCACGGATGCACGAGCCGTTCTTGGAGAGGTCTATGAAGCACTCAGCGAGAAGGGCTACAATCCCATCGGACAAATCGTGGGATATCTGCTTTCCGAAGACCCCACCTATATTACCAACACAAACAATGCGCGCGCACTGATCCGCAAGATCGACCGCGACGAATTGATGTGTGAATTGGTAAAATGCTATCTTGATTTGGATTAAGTATGCCGTCGGTCAAATATATCCCCTTTCAAACAGAACAATCAAGTAAGGTTTCCGAGGCAAATATTCTTTGCCTCGGAAATTTTGACGGAGTTCATTTGGCGCATCGCGCGCTTTTGCACGAGGCAAAGAAGCTTAAAGCCGAAAGGATCCCTCACGCACGCATCGGTGTATTTTGTTTTGAAAAACCCTCTACCGATTTTTTGTCTCCGAATCCTCCCCTGCACCTGACAACGCTTGAACAAAAGCTGAAATACTTCTCTGACGAAGGAATGGACTTTGCATACGTTGCCGATTTTCCCGCTCTGCAAGACCTCTCGCCCGAAGCATTTGTAACGGATGTCCTCATGCGCAAATGTAACTGTGTGGCGGTTGTATGCGGTTATAATTACCGCTTTGGCAAAGGCGGAGTAGGAACACACAAGCTCCTGCAAGAATTGTTTTCTACCGATTTTGTAGTTGCTGTTGATCCCATTTATGAGGACGGCGACACCGTCAGCTCAACTCGTATTCGCGAATTGTTGAAGCAAGGAAAAATCAAAGATGCAAATACCCTTTTAACGGTTCCCTTTTCCGTTACTGCACCCGTTGAGCATGGCAAAGGTCTTGGCCATCATCTCGGAGCTCCGACATTTAATCAAACACCGCCAACGGAAATGCTGATCCCCGCTCGCGGCGTTTATCTGACACGTTGCATTGTTGATGGCAACTCCTATTACGGATTGACAAATGTCGGAACACACCCAACAGTTGATGTCGATGCTACATTGAATTTAGAGACCCACTTGTTAGAATTTCAGGGTGATCTCTATCAAAAGAACTTGACAGTAGAATTTTTAGATTTCATCCGCCCCGAAATACGTTTTAACAGTGCGGAAGAACTCAAAAAACAGATACAAGAAGATATTGAAGCCGTAAAAGAACGGTTATAAACCAATAACGAAAGGAGAAGAAGAAAATGCACAAAACTGCCATCCTACGCATCGTTTGCTTGCTTACCTCGCTTCTCCTTTTTTGGTGTGCGCTTCCTCTTTTGGCATCTGCGGAAGAAATTACACCGCCATCAATAGAAGAAGCCGCATCGGTTTATTTGAAGCACCTTGAGAGTGATCTTGTGGTTGCTTCCAAGAGCGAAAGCTTTCTTCTTGGCGCAGGCTCTACCGTTAAGATCATGTCAGGACTTTTGCTTTGTGAAAAGCTAAGTGCCTATTCACAGGAATCCGTTATCATTACTGACAAGCTTTACGCCGCTATTCCGACCACACATGGTCGCAGTCTCAAACTGGTATTGGGAGAGACTACAACCGTTGAACAACTCCTTTGGGCGGCTGTCTGCGGCAGTTATAATGATGCCTACTACACTCTTGCAGCATTTGCTTCCGGCTCGGTTGAGAATTTCATTGCAGAAATGAACGCTCGAGCCACTGCAGTGGGGCTTTCCAACACCGTTTTCGAGGATATTACAGGCATTATAGACGGTTCACGCACCACCGCTGAAGACATTGCAAAAATCGCCCTTGTGGCCTACCAAAATCCCTATTATATGGCGCTTTGCAATGAGAGATCCTTTTATTTCTCCTCATCGCAAAAATCGCAGACGCTTTACAACAATAACAAATTGATAAGCCCGGATCAAGATCAAAAATATTACAACAAAAAGTGCATCGGTATGAGTGCGGGAAGCACCACACGTGACGGCAACTGCGTTGTAACTTTTGCTCGCCAAAACGATCAAACCTACGTTTGCGTTGTGATGGGCGGAAAAGAAGTGGACGGAATTGAGTTTGGCTATCGCATAGCAAACCGTTTGGTAGATTGGGTCTTCAGTTCTTATACATATATGCAAGTTCTCTCCCCTAACACCAAAATCTGTACCCTTGACGTTACCGTTTCGGATACGGCGTCATCGGTTGATGTTGTCGCAAAAGACTCTTTACACGCATATCTTCCAAAAGGACTGGAGATCGGCAAAGACATTGTTTACAGCATTCGCCTGACCGAGACCGAGTTGGAAGCCCCCGTAAAGAAGGATCAATTTGTCGGCTATGTTGCGGTTTTATATGAAGGACGCGTTCTTGGAACCGCTCCGCTTTACACAGCAGGTGAGGCTTCGCGCAGTTCCATCGGCAATGGTCTTGGCGCCATTCGTTCTTGGCTTGAAAACCGCGCTGTGATTGCAGGAATCGTCTTTTTTGTAGTTGGCGTTACTGCCTACATCGTTGTGGAATACATTCTGCAACGCCGTCGCCACAATCGCTGGGATCGCTATTTCAGCGATAAAGTCGAGCTCCCCGATTATATGAGAACACCGTCACGCGAAAAGAAAAACAAGAAATAAGCAGGAGGTTTTTATGTTACCTGAATATATGCTCACTTACCCTACTGTTTTTGCAGTTGGAAACAACTATAACATCTTTGTTCCCTTTGATGCGGAAGTTATCATGTGGGTAAAGGTTGGAAATAACGTGTATTGTGATGATTGCAACGGCATTCTGCGCTCCAACACCAAAATGCACAAGGTCGAGCTCCCGATGAGCGCGCTTGATGAGTCCCGCGAATACACCGTCGTTTACAAAAAAATGATCGAGCGCAAGCCATACTATCCCACAAGTGAGGACGAGCGAGAGCTTACCGTAAAGTTCAAACCCGTTCCCTTGAGCGGTGACATAAACATCTATCACATTGCCGATGCGCACAATCTTGTTGCTCAACCGATTGCCGCAGGACAGTTTTGGGGAGATCAGCTTGATCTGCTCGTCCTCAACGGCGATATTCCCAACCACAGCGGAGATATCAAAAACTTTAATGCCATTTGCGAAATTGCCTCAGGTATCACAAAGGGGCAACGTCCTGTCGTTTTCGCGCGCGGAAATCACGATGACCGCGGCATTCACGCCGAGGATATGCCAAATTACATTCCTACGATGAACGGTAGAACCTATTACACCTTCCGTGTGGGTTGCGTTTGGGGACTTCTTTTGGATTGCGGCGAGGATAAACGCGACGATGGCGATGAGTATGGCGGCACGATCTGCTTTCATCAGTTCAGACTTCGTGAAACGGAATACATCAAAAAGATTATCGAAAACGCCGAAGAAGAATACGCCGCCCAAGGTGTTACACACAAGCTTGTCATCTCACACATTGCTTTTACATACGTTGATAAATACCCGTTTGATATTGAACAGGAGCTCTACGCTGAATGGGCAAAGCTGATGCGCGATCATATCAAGCCTGATCTGCTCCTCTACGGGCACTATCACAAAGTGGAAATCTCAAATGTGGGAAGCGACTTTGATACGTTGGGACAACCCTGCACTGCAATCGTAGGCTCCAAGCCCATTTTTGACAAAGAAAACGGAAACAGCTTTATCGGTTGTGCTTTGTCGCTTATTGAAAACGGAAAAAAGAGAGTCGTGTTCAACGACGATAAAGGCGTCGTTCATGCCGACGAAATCATTGATTAAAAAAATAAAAAGCAGGATACTGTTATGACCGAAACAACAAAAGAAATATTTGAAAAATATCAGATAAGAAAAAACAAGAAGCAAAAAAGTGCTTTTATCGAATACGTCAAGCACCTTTCCACCGACCAAGGATATACCGTCCACGTAGAGAAAGGAATGTTTGGTGCACGAAACATTGTGGTAGGTGATCCTTCACGTGCAAAAGTGGTCTATACCGCGCATTACGATACCTGCCCTGTTCTTCCCTTTCCAAACTTCATCACTCCCAAGTGCATAGCACTCTATCTTCTTTATCAGGTTGGCATTATATTCGGCATTTTTGCCGCAGTAGCGATCGGCGTTGGCGTTTTGACAGTTCTTGTCGAGGCCTTGAACCTCGGTACAGATTTTACTTTCTGGGCTACGGAGATCGCCTATTTCGGACTGCTTTTTCTCCTGCTTGCAGGACCTGCCAACAAGCATACGGCAAACGACAATACATCAGGCGTTACTCTTTTGATCGATATTATGTGTGATCTCCCCGAGAATGAGCGAGATTCGGTAGCTTTTGTCTTTTTTGATTTGGAAGAGATGGGACTTTTTGGTTCAATGTCTTTTGCGCGCAAACACAAACGCGAAATGAAGAATAAGCTGCTTCTCAATTTCGACTGTGTTTCGGATGGTGAAAATATGTTGTTTGCGCTCCGAAAAAACGCCAAAAAGTATCGCACCGCTATCGAGACCGCTTTTGAAGCAAAAGACGGTTTTCGAGTAGACGTAGCAGACAAGGGTGTGTTTTATCCATCCGACCAAATGCAATTCCCTTGCGGTGTTGGCGTTGCCGCGCTACGCTCCACCAAAGGCGGACTCCTTTATATGAACCGCATCCACACGCGCCGTGACGTGATCTATTGCGAAGAAAACATCGCATTTTTGAAAAACGGTGCTATTGAGTTAACAAAATTGATTTAGCAAAAAATCCGATACGGAACTAACCGTATCGGATTTTTTCTATCACAGTTTCTTTTCAAGATTTGCGCGAATAGCCTTGATAAAATCAATCGAGTTGACAGCCTGTGTTTTTGTGCCTTCGACTACAAGACCAACAAGATCCTTTGTCATAATACCTTGGTTGAGCGTGTCGATGCAGGCTTCCTCCAATTTATCGGCAAAGGCTACGAGGTCTGACAACTCGTCAAGCTCGCCTCTCTTGCGAAGCGCACCCGTCCAAGCATAAATGGTTGCCATCGGGTTGGTAGAGGTGTCCTCGCCCTTAAGATAGCGGTAATAGTGACGCGTAACGGTGCCGTGTGCGGCCTCGTACTCGTATTTTCCGTCGGGAGAAACGAGAACCGAGGTCATCATGGCAAGAGATCCGAATGCGGTAGAGACCATATCACTCATTACGTCGCCGTCATAGTTCTTGCAAGCCCAAATAAAGCCGCCCTCGCTGCGAATCACGCGTGCAACCGCATCATCTATCAGCGTGTAGAAATACTCAATACCTGCCGCCTCAAATGCTTTCTTGTAGTCATTATCATAGATCTCTTGGAAGATGAGTTTGAAGGTTTGGTCGTATTGCTTGGAGATGGTATCCTTTGTAGAGAACCAAAGGTCTTGCTTGGTGTTCAGCGCATATTGGAAGCAGGAATGTGCAAAGGAACGAATGGAATCATCCTTGTTGTAGCTTCCCTGGAGAACACCCGAACACTCGAAATCATAGACTGTTTGACGGAACGTCTCATTTCCCTCTTTGTCGGTGAAAATGAGTTCGGCCTTGCCCTCTGTGGGCACGCGATATTCGGTAGCCTTGTAGATGTCACCGTAAGCGTGACGTGCAATAGTGATCGGCTTTTTCCAGTTGCGAACGGCAGGACGGATAGAATCGATCAGAATAGGGGCGCGGAATACCGTTCCGTCAAGAATAGCACGGATCGTTCCATTGGGGCTCTTCCACATCTCGGAGAGGTTATATTCTTCAACGCGTTGCTTATTGGGCGTGATAGTAGCACACTTAACGGCAACACCGTATTTTTGGGTTGCATAAGCAGAATCGAAAGTGACCTGATCCTTTGTCTTTTCACGCTCGGGCAAGCCGAGGTCGTAATATTCGGTTTTGAGATCAACAAACGGAAGAAGGAGCTCGTCCTTGATCATTTGCCAAAGGATGCGCGTCATTTCATCGCCGTCCATTTCGACAAGCGGTGTTTTCATCAAAATTTTATTCATTCCGGTATTTCTCCTTTTCTTATTGGAGCTGTTCTTTTGTGTAAGCAAGCAGACTGCCTGCCTTGAGGATCGCCTTTTGACGCTCGGTAAACGCGCAAACAAGCGGGATCTTCTCGCCTGTCGTTTCGTTCTTCAAAGTCATTTTACCGCTGTCCATGCCTGCCCAAACACCCTCGATGGAAAGCATATCGCCTTGCGATACCTTGTCATAATCGTCGGCATTGGCAAAGGTTAAAGGCATAATGCCTGCGTTGATGAGGTTTGCCACGTGAATACGTGCAAAGCTCTTGGTAATAACGACTCTAACACCCAAATAGAGGGGAACAAGTGCTGCGTGCTCACGGGATGAGCCCTGACCGTAGTTCGCACCACCGACGATAATGCTCTTCCCTGCCGCTTTTGCACGCTCGGGGAAGGTCTTATCGCATACGCCGAAGCAGAACTGCGACAGATACGGAATATTGGAACGGTACGGCAAGATCTTGGCTCCCGCAGGCATAATATGGTCGGTTGTAATGTTGTCCTCAACCTTGAGTACAAGCTCTGCGGTGATGGAGTCATCCTGCGGATAGCTCTCGGGGAACTTTTTAATGTTCGGGCCGCGCAGAATTTCAAGTGTCTTGGCTTCCTCGGGAGCGGCAGGTGCGATGATGGCACTGTCGTCAATGCGGAAGGCATCGGGCATCTTGATCTCGGGCATCTTGCCAAGAAGGATGGGATCGGTGATCTCACCCGTCAAAGCGGCTGCAACAGCCGTCTCGGGAGAAACGAGATAAACTTTTGCATCGGCGGTTCCGCTTCTGCCTTCAAAGTTACGGTTAAAGGTACGCAGGCTCACACCGCCGGAATTGGGAGAGAATCCCATGCCGATACAAGGACCACAGGCACATTCAAGAACACGTGCACCGCTGGCAAGAATATCGGTGAGTGCTCCGCAGTCGGCAAGCATTGCAAGAACCTGCTTAGAGCCGGGAGAGATGGAAAGGCTGACTTCGGGTTTGATAGTCTTTCCTTTGAGCAACGCCGCAACCTTGAGCATATCAAGGAGCGAGGAGTTGGTACAGGAACCGATGCAAACCTGATCGACCTTGGTTCCCTTGAGACTGTCTACAGAAACCACATTATCGGGCATATGCGGACAAGCTATTAAAGGCTTAAGCGAAGAAAGGTCAATATCGATAATGCGATCATAGACGGCATCACCGTCACTTTCAAGTGCTACGTAGTCGGCTTCTCTTCCCTCAGCCTGGAGGAATGCACGAGTGATCTCGTCGGACGGGAAGATCGAGGTGGTCGCACCAAGCTCGGTTCCCATATTGGTAATGGTAGCTCTTTCGGGAACGGAAAGTGTTTTGATACCTTCGCCGCCCCATTCGATGATGTAGCCAACACCGCCCTTGACGGAGAGGATACGTAAAATTTCAAGGCTGACATCCTTTGCTGTTACAAAAGGACGCAGCTTGCCCGTGAGGTTGACCTTGATCATCTTGGGCATTGTGATGTAATATGCTCCACCGCCCATAGCAACGGCTACGTCAAGTCCACCCGCGCCAAATGCGAGCATACCAATACCACCGCCCGTAGGAGTATGGCTATCGGATCCGATAAGCGTTTTGCCGGGAATACCAAATCTTTCGAGGTGCACCTGATGGCAAATACCGTTACCGGGACGTGAGAAATAAATGCCGTGCTTTTTGGCAATGGATTGGATAAATTGGTGGTCATCGGCGTTTTCAAAGCCGGATTGGAGCGTGTTGTGGTCGATATATGCAACGCTTCGCTCGGTGCGAACGCGATCGATGCCCATCGATTCAAATTCGAGGTAGGCCATCGTTCCCGTGGCATCCTGCGTTAGTGTTTGGTCTATGCGGAGAGCGACCTCGCTACCGGGAGTCATATCTCCCGAGAGCAGATGTGCTTTGATGATTTTTTGTGCAATGGTAAGTCCCATATCGTTTTTACCTCATTTGTTCAGAATATGGTCTGCCGCATTGGCAATGTGCTCTGTGGTGCACTTTTCTGCAAGAGCGGCATTTCTTGCTTCGATCGCTTCAAAAATGGCGCGGTGCTCACGAGCCGATTGTTGGGCGCGAGAGTTATTCTCAACAGATGCGCGACGATACTTTTGTACCTTTTTGTGAAGCGGCAAAAGTGTATCGTTCAGAACTGTACTACCGCAGTAGCGGTAGATAAGCTGATGGAACTTACTGTCCATCGTTTTGATGCGCTCCGGATCTTGCTTGATAACGTAAAATTCTTGTAACTCAAGAGTTTCTTTGAGCTCGGCAAGCTGTTCTGCCGTCATACACTCCGCGGCGCAGTAGGATGCCATTCCTTCAATGCGCAAGCGGATCGCAAAAATATCCTTCAGATCTTGCTCTGTAACGCCCAAAACCAAAATTCCTTTTGAGGAGCTTTCAATGATGTGTTCTTGCTCCAATCGGTGCAGAGCCTCACGCACGGGTGTGCGGCTGACACCGAGATCTGCAACCAGCTTTTGTTCTGTCAAAATTTCACCGCGCTGATATTTGCCGGTGAGAATATCATTTTCCAGGCGCTCAAACACCTGTTCGGCAAGGGATATCGTTTTATGCTCTAACATAGCGACAATCCTCCTTATAATCTGTGAAAGCGGCCGCTGGAGAGCTCTTCGATCTTCTCCTCGATCTCGCTTGTTGAAAGTGTAGTTTGTCTGCCACCCTCGTATTCCGCGTCGATCCATTCCTTAACAGCAATAACGAGCGGATCCTTTTTATCAATGGCTTCGGTTGCCGAGAGACGGTAGTTCTCATTGATCCAATAAGCAATACCCGCAAGTCCCGATGCTTTACCGAGCATAACGGTGGCACTGCGATTGAGGATCTTTTTGGTATCGAAAATGTTGTAGATCTCCTCATCCTTGAGAAGTCCGTCAGCGTGGATACCCGCACGGGTAACATTGAAGTTTCTGCCAACAAACGGCGTCATGGGCGGGATCTCGTAGCTGATCTCTTTGGTAAAGTATTCTGCAATATCGGTGATCGCGGTGGGATCCATGCCGTCAAATGAGCCACGCAGAGATGCGTACTCAAACACCATTGCTTCCAAGGGCACATTACCGGTTCTCTCACCGATGCCAAGGAGCGAGCAGTTGACGCCCGATGCACCGTAGAGCCATGCGGTTGTAGCATTTGACACCGCTTTGTAGAAGTCATTGTGTCCATGCCACTCAAGCATCTCGCTGGGAACCTCGGAATAGTGTTGCAGACCGTAAATGATACCGGGCACGCTACGCGGAATAGCAACCTCAGGATACGGGATTCCGTATCCCATCGTATCGCAAGCGCGAATACGTACGGGAATACCTGCCTGTTTGGAGAGCTTCATCAACTCATTTACAAACGGAACAACAAAGCCGTAGAAATCGGCGCGAGTGATATCCTCAAGGTGACATCTGGGCATAACGCCCGCCTCAAACGCGTCACACACGGTTTGCAGATAATATTCCATACATTCCTTACGCGTCATTTTCATCTTTTTGAAGATGTGATAGTCGCTGCAAGAAACAAGAATACCCGTCTCGCGAATACCGAGATCCTTAACAAGTTTGAAATCCTCGCGGCTCGCGCGGATCCAAGTAGTGATCTCAGGGAATTTCAGACCAAGCTCCTGGCATTTTTGCAGGGCCTCTCTATCCTTTTGACTGTATACGAAAAACTCGGTTTGACGAATGATACCGAACGGACCGCTCAAGCGCGACATCAGCTTGAACAGATCAACGATCTGTTTGACTGTGTAAGGTTCAACCGACTGTTGACCGTCGCGGAAAGAGGTATCGGTGATCCAGATGTCCTGCGGCATACCGATCGGCACACGACGGTGGTTGAATGGAATGCGCGGTACATCGGTGTAAGGATAAACCTCACGATACAGGTTCGGCTCTTTGACATCCTGGAGCGAATATTTATAAGTGCTTTGCTCCAACAAATTTGTTTTTGACGAAATTTCTAACATATTTTTTCTCCTTTCGGATCTATTGTATACAATTATACAATAATTCTGCGTATTTGTCAATACATAATATTAAGGAAGTTTTATTTTTATTCGATTTTTGTTTTTTTGGATCATTTGATAGTTTTTAGAGCCTCATTTTTGTGCAGAATAGCAAAAAAGCACCGCCGCAAAGTGTGCGACAGTGCTTGGTTGTTTTATTCAAATGGTGGTGGCTCAGGTAACGGAGCGCCTTCTCCGTCCCAAATCGGTAGATCTTGATGCAGAACCGGTTGAGCCTGTGCACGCTTTTCAAAATCGAAAACAGCACGGCCGTTCTCAAGCTTGAGAGAAGCATCAAATGTTTTGTGCGTTTTGGCAGAAACAAACCCCTGAATGAGCGCTGTGTGTCCCGTTTCAACAAGCATTTTCAGGTTTGACACCGAAATGGCGCGTCCGCAAATGCTGATACCGACCAAAAACTTGCATCCGTCCTTGTATCCGGTACAGCCGTAAAACGTGCGAAAACGTTTGATATCTTTTCCGCAAAGAGGACACTTTGCAACGACATCTCCAAAAAATCCCGTTTCGGAATCGATGGAAAGATTGGTTTCTTCCTTCTTTGCAAATACTTCTGCGATCTCTCCTTCGGCAAGCTTTACACTCTCTTCGATCTCCATCGTTCCTCGATAGACCTTTTTGAGTGCTTGTCCGAGCTGTGACGTTTTGTATTTATCCATATTGATCTTCATCTGCAAAAGAGATTCGATCAAAAACTCACCGCCCGGTAAAATGGTGTAGGTGTCTTTTTTGAGATCTATATAACCGCTCTTGCGTGCATTATCGATGATACCTGTACGAGTTGCCTCGGTGCCAAGCTCAAGACCTTCAAAAATAGCCTTGTAATCTTCGTTATCATCGGTCGTCTCCCCCACCACTTCCCCGTCTGCCGCTTCCTTGGCGGCTTTTTTATCCTCTTTGAAGGGGTTTTTGAGGTAGTTATTCAATGTTTCAACAGTATAATGCTTAGGCGGAGTGGTTTCCTTTTCGACGGGCTTAAAATCGATGTTGACAACATCCCCCTTATTGAGTGCAGGTAAAACCTTATCTTTTTGCGTGTAATCGTCGTATTTCGTCCAGCCCTTCTCAAGCATAACCATACCCTTGAGAGTAAACCGCTCTAAAGTGCCAACGTCAATGGTGATCTCGGTGCGTGAAACGAGACAATCTTCCGAGCAGAAAACGGCTACAAAACGACGAAAAACCGTAGAATAGACCTTCATTTCCTTCTCGGTCAGTTGCGTTTTATTGGGAATCTTATAGGTGGGCGTGAGTGCCGAGTGTGACTCGATCTTGCTATCGTCAAAGATGGTTTTGGAATCCTTAAAACGGACGGGATAGCCGAGTTTTGCACATCCGGAGAGAATTTGGCGGATCTTATCCTTCTCTGCTGTTGCAAGATACTCCGAGTTGGTACGCGGATAAGTCAAGTATCCCTTTTCGTAGAGTCCTTGTACGATGTCGAGACTCTCCTGCATCGACATTTTATACTTTTTACTCAGTGCGTTCTGCAATTTGGAAAGCGAATATAGCTTACCGGCAAAAAGCGTTTCTTTTTTGTTCTTGACCTCGCTGACAACCGCTCCCGTTTGATTATAGGTGCGGCAAAGCTCCTGTGCTTTTTGGAGCTGATCGGATTCAAATTTGTTTTTGGAAAGCAGTTCTACAACCTCGCCACCCGTTGCCTCTTTGCTGATAAGTGCAAAATATTTTCCGGGAACGAAATTGCGGATAGACATATCTCTATCGTAAATTGCCTTGACGATGGGCACGATCACGCGGCCAACGCGAAGCAGTGTTCCCGTTTTAAGCGTCGCATAACGCGTCAGATTGACCCCATAGAGCCAATCGATATAGGTGCGCGCAAAGCCTTCTGCCGCAAGGCGGTCGTATTCACTTTCGTCTTTCATTTCAGAAAGAGCCTTTTTAACAGTCTGCGGTGTCTGGTCAGGCAACCAAAGGCGCTTGAATTGCTTTCCACTCGCACCCGCATTGTTCATACAAAGGCGCACGATGATCTCTCCCTCGCGGTCAGCGTCCCCCGCGTTGACAATGGTATCAACATCGGGACGGTTGCAAAGTGTGCGGATAAGTTCAAATTGACGGCGCACCCCGGGGTCGACCTTTTTATCGTTGCCGTGGCGCAGCTCAAACTTAAATTCCTTTGGAAAGCAAGGTAGATTTGCCATCGTCCATCTGCCCGATTCATCGGGTGACGGCGAGTAGGTCTCGATATCGCAAAGCGAAAACAGGTGTCCGAACGCCCAAGTGATAATATAGCCTTCTCCCTCGAGATACCCTTGCCGATTTTGCATCTTTCCAATTCCCGCGGCAATATTGCGCCCAAGGCTTGGTTTTTCTGCAATGATCAAAATCATTTGCTTAACTCCTTTTGTGGGTTAATTGCATCAAAGATGCCGCAGCCCCGCCAAAATCGGCGCAAAACTGCGGCACCCTTTTGATATAAAATTAAACGTACTTGCGAATGGTATCAGTGAGTTCCTCTACAGGCATCGAAACGGTCATAGTAACATTGACCTCGATCTTTTCGAGCAGAGAATCAAGTTTTGTAAGGAGCTCTTCAAAAGCAGCCATATCGCGCTTGCAGATGCGAAGCGTACCGTCAACAAACAGATCGGTTACGTCGTGGTTGCTTGCCAACATACCTGTGATGAAGCCGTAAAGAGCAGATGCATCGTTGATAAGGTACTCATCAGAATTTACAAGTCTTACAGCGGGCTTTATATCAAAGCGTAATTGGGCTCCCTTTTCGATGCAAACAACGTCACCCTTGGTAACAGCCAATGCACTGTTGACCATATCAATGAGAACTTTTGTTTTGCCGGTGCCCTTAACGCCGATAATCAATTTTAACATATTTTTTAACCTCCAGAAATCAGGGGGAGACGACGTTTCATCTCCGTAATTTCATTATACCAAACTTTGGAAACAAAGTCAAGTGCTTTTTTGATTTTCAGGTAATTTTTTTCTTATCCTTGCAGACGATCCTCGAGCGCTTTTTTCATTTCCTCATAACCGGGCTTCCCAAGGAGTGCAAACATATTCTTTTTGTAAGACTCGACTCCGGGTTGGTCAAAGGGATTGACGCCGAGCATATAACCGGAGATCGCGCAGGCAAGCTCAAAGAAATAAATGAGTTCACCAAGCGTGAACGCATTGCGAGCATCCAACTCCAAAAGAATATTGGGTACGCCGCCGTCTACGTGCGCCAAAATGGTGCCCTGCATAGCTTTTCTCTTAACTTCATTCAGATCCATTCCCGAGAGGAAATTGAGACCGTCGATGTTTGCGGGATCGTTCGGGATTGCAAAGGTATCGCCTGTATCTGCAATATCAATGACCGTTTCAAACATCGAGCGTGTACCATCCTGAATGAACTGACCGAGGGAATGCAGGTCGGTGGAGAAAACGACGGATGCCGGGAAAATACCTTTTTGATCCTTGCCTTCGCTCTCGCCATAGAGCTGCTTCCACCATTCGCTCAGCATTGCCGAGAAGGGCTCGTAGCTTGCCATAACCTCAACGTTCTTGCCCTTGCGGTAAAGAATGTTACGGATAGCCGCATAGCGATAGCAATCGTTCTTCTCGATGTCCGCATCCACGTATGTATGGCTTGCGGATGCCGCACCTTTCATCAGTTGGTCAATATCAATACCTGCAACGGCGATGGGTAAAAGTCCTACAGCGGTCAGAACCGAGAAGCGTCCGCCAACATCATCCGGAACGACAAAGGTCTCATATCCCGCATCGGTGGAAAACTGCTTAAGTGTTCCACGTGCGCGGTCGGTGGTTACAAAGATGCGCTCGCGTGCGCCTTCCTTGCCGTATTTTTCTTCCAAGAGTGTGCGGAAAACGCGGAAAGCAACCGCCGGCTCGGTGGTGGTTCCCGATTTGGAGATAACGTTGACGCAAACGTCACGTCCCTCACAAAGAGCGAGGACTTCGTTCAATGCGCCTGCGCTGATGGAATTGCCCGCAAAATAGATGTCGGGAGTATCCTTTTTGAGGTTGTTATAAAGAGGAGACTTGAGGAACTCGATCACGGCGCGTGCGCCAAGATAAGAACCGCCAATTCCGATAACGATAAGCACATCACAGCTATTTCGGATCTTTTTTGCGGCAACCTTGATGCGCGCAAATTCTTCCTTATCGTAATTATCGGGCAGATCTACCCAACCCAAAAAGGCGTTGCCGGCACCGCTCTTATCGCGGAGCATTTTATCAGCAGTATTGACCTGCGCTTGCACGTTTGCATATTCGTGCGTCCCAATAAAGGAAGAGAGATATTTGTCGTTCAATTTGATTGCCATAGCCTTAACCATCCTTTGCAGAAAAATCAATTATTGTTATTATACACTATTTGCTTTGCGATTACAAGCCCTTTTTTCAAAAAAAGATGCTGAATTTTTGCATAATTTATTCATCACAAAAAGTTTATCAAATCAGGAGAGATTTTGCAAAAACCTGACAGAGAATCTCAAAAAATCCAATTCGTTTGATTTCTGTATCGGTGCAAATATCAACAGAGCCGATCTCCTTTTCTCCGCAACGGAACGTGACCTGACCTATTTTCTCTTTTGCGGGAGTAGGCGCGACGATGCTTTCCAAAAGTGTAACGGTCTTCTCAATTTTGGAGAGTTCTTCCCGTCTGACAACGCAGGAAAACGCAGGATATGTACCCGTGATTTCTCGCATGGCACTTCCCTTTACCGAGATCGGCTCGGAAGTACCTGCATCCTCTTTGAAAACTCCAAAATTGGCAAAACCCCAATCAAGGAGAGTTGTTGCCGCGGCGTTTCGGATATCACGCGATTCTGCGCCCATAATGACGCAAACAAGAGAGAGCCCGTCGCGCTCGGCGGTGGCACTCACGCAAAAGCCCGCCTTTGATGTAGAACCCGTTTTGAGTCCCGTACAGCCGCGATAAAAGCGGACAAGGCGATTGGTATTGGTAAGTCCAAAAGCGCCGTCTCGGATGGTATCCATCCAAATAGAGCTATATTGTAAAATAAGCGGATGCTTTACCAATGCACAGGACATCAGTGCGATATCCTTGGCACTCGTCAAGTGATGCTCGGCGGTATCGTCAAGCCCTGTAACGTTTTCAAATTTCGTTGCACTCATGCCGAGTTCTGCTGCTTTTGCATTCATTTTGGCAACAAAAGCATCTACACTACCGCTGACATATTCGGCGAGCGCCACAGCAGCATCGTTTGCTGATGCAATGACAACACTTTTGAGCAGGTCTTCAACCTTCATCTGCTCGCCCTCCTCCAAAAAGACCTGCGAGCCGCCCATCGATGCCGCGTTGGCAGAGATCGAAACGGTATCGTCAACGCGAATGGTTCCTGCATCGATCGCTTCCATTACCAACAGGAGCGTCATCACCTTGGTTACCGATGCAGGCGGGAGTGCTTCTTCGGCGTTTTGCGAATACAGGATCGTTCCCGTTGTGGCTTCCATCAAAATGGCACTTTTGCAGTTAAGATTGAGAGACCCCTCTGCTACACCAAAAGGATTTTCTTGCGGAACAGGATCGTTTTCTTCGCCAAAAACCTCGATACCGACGGGCAGGAGCATAATAACGGCTATGATGATTGCCGTTAATTTGTAAAAGAATTTTTTCATATAAACCTCCATTCTGCCGCTATGCGGCAACACAACATAATGGTGAATTTTTTCACACGAATCACCTTATCACATTGTATGAGAGTGTAGGTTTGAATATGAAAAGCCGCCGGGCAAATTGCTCGGCGGCAGATCTTTTATTTTGTTGAGAATTGATAAATTGTGGTGTAATCGTATTTTTCACCGGGGTTCAAAACCGTATCGGTAAAGTTTGCGTGATTGATGGCGTCGGGCATTTTTTGTGTTTCAAGGCAGAACGCCGATTGCACACTTGCAGGGCAACCGCCTTTGAGCGGAGCTTCGATCTCCCACATAAAATTACCTGTGTAGAACTGTACGGCGGGTTGGTTTGTATAAACCTGCATCAATCTGCCGCTGTTGGGCTCATACGCTTCAATTCGCAAAACGGGAGTCTTGGTCTCGCCGCCCGTAAAGCAGAGGCAATGGTCAAAGCCGCCTGCAAGCTTCATATCGGGGTGCTCGAGGTCAAAATCCTCACCAATGGTCTTTGGCTCGCGGAAATCGAAAGGTGTTCCCTTAACAGAACGGATCTCTCCCGTGGGAATGAGCTTTTCGTCGGTGGGAATATACTTGTCGGCATCCATTTGCAGAACGTGATCGAAGATCTTGCCGGAGGAAAATCCGCCAAGATTGAAATAGGCGTGGTTGGTAAGATTCACGATCGTTTTCTTATCTGTTGTCGCCTCGTAATGAATGGCAAGTGCATTGGAGCGCAACAAAGTATAGGTAACGGTTACGTCAAGCGTGCCGGGATAGTTCTCGTCGCCGTCAGGCGAGATGAGTGTGAGAACCAAACGCGGTTCTTCACCGTCCTCTGCTTTCACATCCCAAATTTTGTGAGAAAAGCCCACCTTGCCGCCGTGCAAGGAGTTACCGTTATTGTTCTTATAGATTTGATATTCTTTGCCACCAAGACGGAACTTTCCTTTTGCAATACGGTTGCAAACGCGACCAACAAGTGCTCCGAGATATCCGGGAGCCAAAACGTAATCACGCAGGAAATCATAGCCCGCAACCACGTCGGTCAAGCGACCGAGTCTGTCGGGTACAGAAATTTCCATGATCGCGCCGCCGAACTCGCAGATGCGCACACTCATACCCGCATCATTTTTGAGCAGATAGCTGTATACGTCACGGCCGTCATCCATTGTTCCAAAATAATGCTTTGTAATCATTCTTTATTCTCCATCGTAGCCGTTGGGATTTTTCTTCATCCAATTCGCAAGGTCGCGGCACATATCCTCAAGATTGTTCTCCGCTTTCCAACCAAGCACCTCATAAGCCTTGGTGGGATCTGCATAGCAGGTATCGATGTCACCGGGACGACGAGGCGCGATCTTGTAGGCAACCTTGAGTCCTGTTGCCTTCTCGTAAGCGGCAACAATGTCAAGTACCGAGTAACCTGTACCCGTGCCGATGTTGAAATATTCAACCTCACTGACCTTTTCTGCACGTTCCAAAGCCTTTAGATGTGCTTTTGCGAGGTCTACAACGTGAATGTAGTCGCGCACGCCCGTGCCGTCGTGTGTGGGATAGTCGTTGCCGAATACAGAAAGATAAGGCAGTTGTCCTGCGGCGACCTTTGCAACGTAAGGTAAGAGATTGTTTGGGATCCCCTTGGGATTCTCACCAATGAGTCCGCTCTTGTGCGCGCCGATGGGATTAAAATAACGCAAAATGGAGATGCTCCAGGAATTATCGGCGATCCAGAAATCCTTAAGGATCTTTTCAATCATCAATTTGGTTTGACCGTAGGGGTTGGTTGCGGAGAGGTCAAAGTCCTCGCGGATCGGTACGCTCTTGGGAGCGCCGTAAACGGTTGCCGACGAGGAGAAAACGATTCTCTTGGCGTCATACTTCGCCATCAGTTCCAAAAGATTGAGGGTGCTGAGCAGGTTGTTGTAGTAGTAAAGCCCGGGAAGCTGTACGGACTCGCCAACAGCCTTGAGTCCTGCAAAGTGGATGGCGGAATCGATGTCGGGATTTTCAACAAAGACTTTTTCTAAAGCATCCTTATCGCACAGATCGACCTCGTAGACCTTAAAATCCTTGCCGGTGATCTCTTTTATACGCTCGATAGACTTTGGAGAGCTGTTGCAGTAGTTATCAACAATGATGATCTCGTAGCCTGCATTCAAAAATTCAACTGCGGTATGAGAACCGATAAAGCCGGCACCGCCTGTGATCAAAATAGACATTTGTTTCGTTCCTTTCGATAAATTATCAGTCCCAAAGGCGTTCGGGATATTCGCCTGCGTCGATCAGAGCGCGCAAAGCATCCTTTACGCGTGCTTTGTCCTCGGGATAGGTAACACCTTGCCATACAGAGGTGGTAGGATAGACCTTTACGTCGCAAACACCGCTCTTTTGTTGATCGTCAACAGCAGACGGCAGATAGTATTCGGCTTTGAGGGGATTGGAGCCGATATTGTCAAGGAATTCGGCAAGTCCCGCATCGAGCTTTTCAAAAATTTCGGGAGTGAAGCCCCAGCAGTTCATCGAAACAATGGTGTCAAACGGGATATCAACCCAAGTTTCGCCATCGTCGTCGAGATATGCGGCGCAGTTTTCCTTTTTCATGATCTTGGTGCGCTCGGTAACGCTCTTGAGGATACCGTTCTCACCCACCTCGCATTGACCGCGCGAAACGGTGCCGTTCTCGGTGAGAGTGTTGCCAAGAGCAAAGCCGACCATGCAGTGGTGCGCAATGCCACCCTCGCAGTTAGCGATTTTGAGGTGACGGCCAAGCTGCATAAAGGTATCTCTGCCATAAAAATCGTCGGCATTGATAACACCGAAATTCTCTTTTACAAGATCTTTTACGCAGTAGATGGCGTGTGCCGTGCCAAGAGGCTTTGTGCGTCCCTCGGGAGCGGTATAGCCCTTGGGAAGCGTATCCATCTTTTGGAAAGCATAAGAGACCTCGATCTTCTTTGCGATGCGGTTACCGATGGTCTCGCGGAAAAGCTCAAGATTTTCTTCCTTGATGATGAAAACAACCTTGTCAAAGCCCGCCTTGATCGCGTCGTAAATGGAAAAATCGATGATAAAATTGCCGGCATCGTTCATTGGATCGAGCTGCTTGAGACCGCCGTAGCGAGAGCCCATTCCTGCCGCCAGAATAACAAGAGTCATGGCCGTTATTCCTCCCCATAATATTATTAACCTCATTATACACCAAGTCGCGCGCGCGGTCAAGAGGGTTTGAAAAAATTGAATAGAAATTCTCCAAAATCAAATGCAAATTTGTTGTTTTTTCTTGCAAATTTCTTTCCGTGCCCTATTGACAATTCTTTAACATTGTGTTATAATTGTCTCATACGATACAAAAGGCGGTGTTTTATGACTTTGACAAAGAAAGAAACCGAAAGAATTTTCCGCTCCCCTATTTTCTCGGGTGTGGATCCTGCTCGCGCTGCAGAGATATTCGATCAGCACGGATGTCGCGCCGTTGATTTTGAGGATGGCGATAGCATCCTTGCACAGAACGAACCCTCGCACAAGGCAGGCATTTTCCTCTCGGGCGAGGCGGTGGTCACTACTGCGGATGACTCCAAAAACGCTCTTTTGCGATTCTTTAAGGCGGGCGACTTTTTCGGCATTGCAAATCTTTTTACAAATGAAGATTATGTCAGCTCCATTCGGGCAAAAAAAGGATGCCGTGTATTCTTCTTTACCGAAGAAGCTATTCGCGAGCTGCTTGAAACCGACCACACCTTCCTTTATAATTACCTTGGCTTTTTATCGGGCAGGATCTGCTATCTCAATCACAAGATCCGCTATCTGACAGCAGGCTCGGCGGAAAGACGGCTTGCCCTGTATCTTTCCTCGTTTAAGAGCGATACCATTGAGCTTGATGCTTCCCTTTCCTCGCTCTCCGAGCTGCTCGATATCGGTCGCGCCTCTCTCTATCGAGCGTTTGACGTGCTGATCGCTGACGGATATATTCAAAAAGAAGGACGTACCATTCATCTGCTTGATGCAGATGCAATGATTCAAAATTATCAATAAAATAAATTAAATACAGAAAGGAACTAATATTATGAAAACACGTTTACTCTCCCTCGCACTTGTTGCAATTCTTCTCTTCTCGATGACCTCTTGCTTTTTTTCCAATGATAAAGAAAATAATGAGACACAACCGCCCGAAGAAAAAACAGTGCTCACCAACGCTATGGATCTAACCGCTGAATGGAATAAGGTTTCGCAACAAAATTCTTTGGTGCAAGGATGCATCGTCGTTCGCCGTGCATTTTTGGAAGAACATCCCGATGCCGTTGAACATTTTTTGACCGAATATGAAGCATCCATCGCCTATCTTTCCACCGACCTTGACAACGCCGCAAAAATGATTGCTGAGAACGGCATCTTCAACAGCGCACCCGTAGCAAAAAAAGCTCTGCCAAACTGCAACGTGTGCTTCCTTGACGGCGCGGAAATGAAGAATGCAATGAATACCTATCTCGGTATTCTGCACGGAATTGCTCCCGCATCTGTTGGAGGAAAACTCCCTGCCGACGATTTTTACTATACTCGCAAGAGCGAGATTGGAACAACTACCGCAGGTCGTGCGATCAATGTCTACACCCTCAACGGCACCACAGGATTTGGTATGGCGAAGCTGATGAATGATGCCAAAGCAGGTACTACAACCGAGCAATACGCTTTCTCGGTACAAACCGATGCTTCCAATGTAACTGCAGCTCTCCTTAACGGAAGTGCTGATATTGCCGCACTTCCCACCAATGCAGCCGCAAACGTTTATAACAAATCCGAAGGTGCAGTAGTGGTCCTTGCGGTCAATACGCTTGGTTGCCTTTATGTTCTGACCAATCAAAATGAAACGATAACCTCTTTTGAAGATCTGCGCGGAAAGACCGTTTACGTTCCCGCACAAAATCCTACGTTTATTTTCACATACCTCTGCAAGCAAAACGGTCTTGAGGTTGGCAAGGATATCTTCATTAACTACACCACCTACGCGCAACCCGCAGCTCTGAAGGATGCCGTTGCCGCAGGACTTGTTGATATTGCTGTGCTTCCCGAACCGATGGTAACCATTGCTATCAATACAGCAGCTGCTGCCGCAAAATGAAAACACTTAAAAAAATAGGCCGCGCACTTCTTGTCGCGGCCTTTTGGCTCTGTGTGTGGGCGCTTGCCGCACACCAATTTGGAAAGCCCTTGCTCTTCCCCTCTCCCCTCTCCGTTATCAAAACTTTAGGGGAGCTTTTACAAACAAAAGAATTTTATGTGGCTACAGGAACTTCTCTTGGAAATATCCTTTTTGGGACACTCTCTGCAATTCTTTGCGCTTGCCTTTTGGTGATCGTAACATCAAAAATTCGCTTTGTAAGAGAGTTGATACACCCCGTAATGGCAGTTGTGAAAGCAACCCCTGTGGCTTCCTTTATCATTTTGATGCTGCTCTTCTTGGGACCTGTAAAAGTGCCTTCTTTTATCACGTTCCTCATTGTTCTCCCCATTGTTTGGACGAATCTTGACGAGGGAATCCAAAACATTGATCCACTGCTGACGGAAGTGACAAAAATGTATCGCTTTTCGCTTTCTAAACGCTTGCGTGTGTTGATTTTTCCCTCTGTAAAGCCCTATTTTCTTTCCGCTTGCAAGACTGCTATCGGACTTGCGTGGAAAGCGGGAGTTGCCGCCGAGATCATTGCAATGCCACCCAACACCATTGGCACAATGATCGGCGAAGCAAAGCTTTATATTATGAGTGCCGAGATGTTTGCCTGGACGCTGACTGTGGTTCTTTTGAGCCTTGCCATTGAATTTGGTGTCTCTTATCTCTTTGCAAAGCTCGATGCCGTAAATACCAAAAAGGAGGTCAACTGATATGCTGAAAATAACAGATTTGACCTTTGCTTTTGGCAAAAAACAAATATTTGAGAACTTTTCACTCACCCTTGAGAAGGGCGAGATCCTTGCCGTTATGGCACCCTCGGGATATGGTAAGACCACCCTTTTGGGACTTATTGCAGGGCTCTTGAAACCACAAAAGGGAGAAATTGTCAATACATTTGAAAAGATTGCTTACGTTTTTCAAGAGCCGCGTCTCTTCCCTTGGTTGACAGTAAAAGAAAATCTGCTTACTGTAATAGACGAAAAGAATGAGAGTGCCACTAAAACAGTTGCGGAATGTCTTGCCCTTGTTGGGCTTTCCGACTCTCTTGACAAGTACCCGAGCGAGCTTTCGGGTGGTATGAAAAGCCGCGTCTCACTCGCTCGCTCACTCGCTTATGGTGGAGATCTTTTCCTTTTTGACGAGCCTTTTGCCGCTCTCGATGAGGAACTGCGTCACACGCTAACGGTAAAAATCAAAGATTATCTTCGCTCTCGCGGGGCATCTGCTATTCTCGTTACACACAACCGTGAGGATGCCGAAAAGATTTCCGACCGTATTCTCACACTCCCCTAACCGAGGCCCAATAATGCACTCACGGTTACGAATTCGTACCCCTCTGAAAGCAAAACCGGGATGATTTTTTCGAGTGCCTCGGGCGTTTTGCTGTTATGCCCGATAAAGTCGTGCATCAAAATAATATCCCCGGCTTGCACGCTGTCAAGCACCGTTCGCACTACGTGGGCGGTGCTTTTGTTTTCCCAATCGCGCGTATCGAGGCTCCACAAAACGAGGATATAATCATCATCAATCAAGCACCGCTCAAGGCTTGGCGTAAGAGCCCCTTGCGGTGTACGCAACAGGTGTGGGCGGTATTCGCAAAGCTCTTCCAATGCATCCTCGCATTTGCCGATCTCATCAAAAATAGCCTTCTCACTTAGGTTGGCAATATGAGGGTGACTGAAGGTATGGTTGCCCACCTCGTGCCCCGCTCCAATGACCGCTCGCGCCGCTTCGGGATAGTTAAGAACATTCTGACCAACCATAAAAAAGGTAGCAGATATGCCGTAGCGTTCGAGAATTTCCAAGATGCGCGGTGTGAGCGTGGGATGCGGGCCATCGTCAAAAGTGAGCGCGATCAGCTTTTTCTCGGTTGGTACGGAGCGATAGACCTTGACATCTGCCATCGGCGAAACAATTAAAACGCGAAGCAGAAAAAGAAGACTTATTGTCACGCAAAGGATGCGTTTTTGCATTTTCATCGCACATCAGCTCCCGTCAGTTCATTAAGTGTACCGAAACGATACCCCTGCGCCCGTGCCTCGCGGATGACGTCGGCAAGGATTTGCACATTGGTAGCGGATGTTGGATGCAAGAGCATTACCTCACCGTTGTGAAGATTATCAAGGATGATGCTTTTTGCTTTTTCGATAGGCATCTGCTTTTGGTTATCCCAATCGGGATATGCAAAGCTCCAAAAAATGGTCTTGTAGCCGTTTTCGGCGGCGCAAACAAGATTTTCTCTGCTGAATACCCCCTCTGGCGGTCGGTAATATTTGGGCATTTCAGTGCCGATGCGTTCTTTGTAAAGCGTTTCAAGAGATTGTAATTCCGTAAGGAAAGCATCATCTGAATACCGTGACATATCCTTGTGGCGCGCGGTGTGATTGGCAACGATATGCCCTTCGTTTACCATTCGCTCAACAAGCTCTTGGCTTTTGTAAAGCATCGTGTCAAGAATAAAAAACGCCGCGGACACGTTTTCGTCGCGTAAAATATTGAGCGTTTTTTCAATGTTTCCGTTCTCGTAACCTGCATCAAAGGTCAAATAGATGACCTTGTCATCTGCATTGACATCGCTGTGGCGACGGTCGATATAATATGCGTTGTGCTCTTCTATAAACGAAAGTCTTTGGTCGAGGACAGGTTGAACGTGCTCCTTTGCGTGCTTACAATACCATTGATAACGAACTGCTTGCGCTTCTGCAGGTAAAACAAAACTGCTACAAAGCGCGGCAAAAAGCATAAAAAACAACACCGTTTTCTTCATAGAACGGCCTCCTTTTATCGATTTGATAAAAGTTTGCGCCGTTTGTAAAAAAAGAAAACGGTGTAATTTTATGAAACAAAAGAATTTTGTGAAAATTGCTTATTTTTTCGTCCTTGTCGTTGCCCACTCGCTGATGGAGATATCACCTGCGGCGGTGATGCGCAGAACAACACGCATCGGCACAACTGCGTCACTGCCTACGTCGCGGCGCAAGGAGCCGTCGTTTTCATAGAGTTTGTAGAAGAGATAATAGATCGCGGTACGCTCTCCGTTTTCGGCTTTTTCCTCGCTGGCAAAACGGATTTCCGCCTCGTAAATCATTTGTTGCGAGAACGGCGTTTGCTTTTTATGGTTCTTGTAATAAATCTCATTGAAGCAGCCGTTATAAGCATCCACGTCCGCGTGCATCATAATCTCAATAAAATCGCGCAGATACAATACTTCGGGGGCAAATTCATCCTCTCGGTCGGCGTCGATCGAGGTCGTGCGGCCAAGTCCGTCGGGGTCTTCGCAATAAAAAATAACGTCGGGGCGCTTATCGAGATAATCCGCATATTCAAAAATATCGCCTTGATAAGTTGGGTAAAAATAACTGTCATCCAGAGTGAAGGGTTCATCCTTTTCTTGCAGAGCCTTAACGATCAAAAGCACCGTTATCAGCACAGCGACAACACCAACTGTCACAGCCAGCGCGATGAGCAGCTTTTTCCGCATTTTTTTATTTTGCTCGGTAATATTTTCAAGAGGATTGTTGGGCGTTTTGATTTCGACAGTGCTTGTGCTTTCCAAACTCTTCTCTGTGGTGTTGTTGGGTTGTTCGTTCATTGATATTTCCCCTTTATGTAGGACTTTTAACACAAGATATTATAGCACAATAGCGCGCTGTTGTCAATTACAAATAGAAAATGTCCTTGCAGATTCGTGTTTTTTATATAATATTTTGGAGAAAATATAATATAAGTTATTGCACTTCTTTGTTTTTTGTGGTATAATAGAATGTGATTTTTCGCGAAAGGACATTTTTCCATATGAAATATCTTGTACTCATTCCCGACGGTATGGCGGATGTAAAAATAGAACAGCTTGGAAACAAAACTCCAATGCAAGTAGCAAACAAGCCCACAATGGACGCGCTTGCAAAAAAATCGCTTGTGGGTACGGTCTCAAACGTACCTCGTGGTATGGTTCCCGAAAGCGATACGGCAAATATGGCAATTCTCTCGTTTGACCCCAAGATCTATTCCAAAGGACGCTCTCCCTTGGAAGCGATGAGCATGGGTCTTGAGATGAAGCCCGATGAGACCGCCTATCGTTGCAACGTCGTCACTTTGAGCGAGGACGGCGACTATGACGACAAAATCATTCTTGACCACAGCGCCGACGAGATCAGCACCGCTGAGGCGGATGAACTCATCAAGGCTCTTGAGGCGGAGCTTGGGAACGATAGCCGTCATTTCTACACGGGCGTGAGCTACCGTCACTGCCTGCTTTGGAAGAATGGTGACGATAAATATCCCTTTATGCGCCCACACGACATTCTCGGCAAACAAATCAAGGATTACCTTCCCAAAGCAGAAAACGGTGGCGCGGAATTTTATGAGCTGATGCGCAAGAGTTATGATATCCTCAATCACCATCCCGTAAACGAGGCAAGACGCGCACGCGGTCTCAAGCCTGCAAACTCTGCATGGCTTTGGAGTCCCGGCAAGAAACCGCAGCTCCCAAACTTCAAAGAAAAATGGGGACTTGACGCCGCTGTTATCTCGGCTGTTGACCTCATCAAGGGCATCGGCATTTGCGCGGGTATGAAATCCATTGACGTAGAAGGTGCTACAGGCAACGTGCACACCAATTACCAAGGCAAGGCAGAGGCCGCCATCAAAGCCTTTGCGGACGGCTACGATTACGTTTACATTCACGTGGAAGCACCCGACGAGTGCGGTCACAGAGCAGAAACCGAAAACAAGGTGCTCTCCATTGAAAAGATCGATGCCGAGATTCTCGCTCCTGTGCTTTCGTATCTCGAAGGATGCGGTGAGGACTATCGCATTATGGTCCTTCCCGACCATCCCACGCCCATCCATCTGCGTACGCACACATCCGATCCCGTGCCCTTCCTGATTTACGACTCCGCAAAGGATGTCAACGGCGTGTCCGTCTTTTACGAGGATACTGCCACTGCTACGGGCTACTATGTTGCCGATGGATACCGCTTGATGGAGCTTTTGACAAAATAATTTGCGAAAGGATTTTTTTGCTATGAACAACGAGATAGAGAAAAAATCTGCTCCCGCTAAAAAAGAAGGGGTCGGCGGCTTCCTTTTTGATGCGCTTGAAATGTTCGCGTGGTCACTGGCTGTTCTCCTCTTGCTCTTCACCTTTGTTTTGCGACTGTGCCGCGTTGAGGGGGCTTCGATGGAAAACACTCTGTGGGACGGCGAAAATCTATTGCTTTACAGTTTTGCCTACGAGCCCGAACAGGACGATATCGTGGTCTTTCACCTGACAGATGAGGAGCCCAATCTTGAAAAGATGCTCGTCAAGCGCGTGATTGCAACGGGCGGACAAACGGTCGAGATCAACTTCAAAAACAACACCATCAAGGTTGACGGCGTCCTTTATGAGGATGAGCACGCGGTGCTCAAGAACACCGCCGACAGAATTGTAGACCAATACTTGTATTTCCGTCCCGACTGGGAATACGACAGCAGCACCGACAGTATGACGGTGACCGTTCCCGAGGGACACCTGTTTGTGCTTGGCGACAACCGCAATTTTTCGCGCGATAGCCGCGACTCGAGCATTATGTTTGTTGACGAACGCACTGTGCTTGGAAAGGTCATTTTGCGCATTGCGCCGTTTACCGTATTTTCTTGATTTTTACTTTGAATTTTGACTGAAAGCGAGGTGCTAAAATGCCTTCGGAACAAATACAATGGTTTCCCGGTCATATGGCCAAAACGCGCCGCATGATCTCCGAAAACCTCAAAAACGTAGATATCATCATTGAAATTCTCGATGCGCGTATTCCCTTTTCCTCGCGCAATCCCGAGATCAAACGCTTGACTGAGGGTAAACCGACCTTGGTCCTCTTAAACAAGGCATCCCTTGCCGACCCCAATCAGAACGCTCTTTGGATGCGCCGCTACACAAGCGAGAACACCAAATGTATTTTGACCGACTGCGTCACAGGCGAGGGGCTGAACCGTATGGAAGGCGCTATCAAGGAAATTCTTGCCGACAAGCTCCGCCGATATGAAGAAAAAGGAATGCAAGGCCGTCGCGTGCGTGCAATGGTCTTGGGCGTTCCGAATGTTGGAAAATCGTCACTCATCAATCGCATTTGCGGCAACAAGAAGGCCAAGGTTGAGGATCGCCCGGGTGTTACCGTTGATAAGCAATGGGTTCCCACCAAGATCGGCGTCGATCTTTTGGATATGCCCGGCATCCTTTGGCCCAAATTTGAGGAGCGCCGCGTGGGTGAAAACCTCGCGCTGACGGGTGCTATCAAGGATTCTATTTTGGATATCGAAGCACTTGCTACGGTGCTTTGCAAGCGTCTGCGCCTGCTTTATCCCGATATGCTCAGCACTCGCTACAAACTTGGCGATATGGCACAATATGAGGAGCTTTCAGACTACGATCTCTTTTTGACCATTGGCAAAAAACGCGGATTCCTGATCAGCGGCGGCGAGATCAACACCGAACGCACCGCCATTATGCTGCTTGACGAGTTCCGCGCCTGCAAGCTCGGTCGTATCACACTCGACCGTTACTCCAAGGAGGAGCTTCATGCTTGATTATACCATAGAAAACGAACTGCACAACGAGGGCTACTCCCTTGTTTGCGGTGTTGACGAGGCCGGTCGCGGTCCGCTTTGCGGTCCCGTATTTGCGGCGGCTTGTATTCTTCCCGACGGACTCGTCCTTGAGGGTCTAAACGACTCCAAAAAGCTCACACCAAAAAAGAGAGAAAAGCTCTTTGACCTCATCTGCGAGAACGCGATCGCTTATTGCATCGCGTCCGCAAGCGTTGAAGAGATTGACGAGCTCAATATTCTCGAAGCCGACCTTTTGGCAATGCGCCGTGCCATCGACGGACTTGCTGTCAAGGCTGATTTTGCCCTGATCGATGGCAACATTGCAAGAGATTTTCAAATCCCCGCTCGCGCCATCATTGGCGGTGACGCCAAGAGTCCCAGCATTGCGGCGGCATCGATTCTTGCAAAGGTTGCGCGTGACCGCGATTGCATTGAGCTTGATGCACAGTATCCGCAATACGGTATTGCCAAGCACAAGGGGTACGGCACAAAACAGCATATGGATGCCTTGCGTACATACGGCCCCTCGCCTATTCATCGCAAGCAATTCATTCGTTTTTTAGACAAAGATGAAAACAAGTGAGAACACCAAGCAAATAGGAGATTTTGGCGAGCGAATGGCTGTGCGCTATTTGCGTCTGCACGGATATACTGTTAAGGAGCGCAACTGGCGCTCGGGACATATGGAGATCGACATCATCGCCGCAAATCTTTCTACCCTTGCTTTTGTCGAGGTCAAGGCGCGCACCTATACCAAGGAAACGCTTGACACAGCACCGCCCCCCGGCAACGCCGTAAAAAGCGAGAAACAACGCCTGACGCGCCGCGCCGCAAGGGATTACCTTTGGCAGCACCCCACCAAAAAACAGCCAAGAATGGACGTGATCGAGGTGTGGCTTGTGCGTGATGAGAAAACCTGCAAAACAAAGGTTGTTAAGATCAATCACATCAAAGCCGCATACTAAAAGGAGAGCTTATGAACCTTTCTCTTTTCGATCTGCACGCAGATACCGCGTGGGCGATGTATCAAACCAAACAGCCTCTTGGGAGCAATTCTCTTGCTATATCTCTTGAAAAGGCGCGAAAATACGAGCGCTACATTCAGGTATTGGCGCTTTGGACGCCACCTGATCTGACAAACGAAGAAGGCTATATACATCTTTTGAAGATGGTCGAGAACCTCAAGTATGATCCATCTCTTGCAAGCGGTGAAGCGGAGCTTTGCTCATCTTGTCCGCCGCGAGAATCCCAAAAGCCATCCCTGATGCTCTCTGTTGAGGACGCACGAGTTCTGGACGGTCACATCGAACGCGTAGCTGAACTTGCCGTATTAGGTGTCAAAAGCGTTATACCGATGTGGAGTGGTGAGACCTGCCTTGGCGGTTCACACAATACAAACGTAGGGCTCACCGAATTTGGCAAACGTGCCGTAAAGGAGATGCTTTCTCACGGAATGATTCTTGATATTTCCCACGCATCGGTCAAATCAAGCGAGGATATTTTTGAGCTTTCTGCCGCGCGCGCCTTGCCCGTGATCGCATCGCATTCCAATGCACACGCCATCTGCCCTGTAAGCCGCAATCTCTACGATTGGCAGATCGATGCGATTCTCGCCTCGGGCGGCATTATCGGGATCAATCTTTACCGCGACTTTTTAGAAAAAGATGGCGAAGCGACGCTCGATAGCATCCTGTGCCACATCGAATATTTTCTCTCTCGCGGAGCGGAAAATGCGCTCTGCCTTGGTTGCGATATGGACGGTGCTGAATTGCTCGACGACATCCCCGATCTTTCCCATCTTGACCGTCTTGCCGAGCTTCTCTTGGCACACGGATATTCGCAAAGCTTGATAGATGCCCTCTTTTTTGAGAACGCCTATCGATTTGCAAGAAAGTACTTTTAATTACTTCGTTTATTTTGGACCGTAGATGACACCGGTCCCTACAAATGTATTTTCTTATTTCAACTTTCACCCATAAATAGGAGACACGACAATGTTGTACAAAAGCACAAGAAGTCAAGCGGCAGCAACACATAGCGCCGCACAGATCATCAAGCAAGGACTTGCCGAGGATGGCGGTCTGTTTGTACCCGCAGAGATCCCTGCGCTCTCGATGGCCGAGATTGAGGAACTTTGCCACGAATCTTACCCTGTAAGAGCTGCAAAGATCCTTGCAAAATTCCTTTGTGACTATACTTATGAGGAGCTCCTCTCCGACTGTGAGGCGGCTTATAGCGAATCCTCTTTTGTTGGCGGTGCGGCACCTCTTGTCAATCTTGCTGACAACAAAGAGATTCTCGAACTTTGGCACGGTCCTACGGCCGCTTTCAAGGATATGGCGCTGCAAATTATGCCCCGCCTGCTCTCTCGTGCGCTCATCAAGACAGGTGAAGAACGTACGGCACTCATTCTTGTTGCCACCTCGGGAGACACCGGCAAAGCCGCACTTGAGGGTTATAAAGATATCGACCGCATCAAAATTATGGTGTTCTATCCCGTCGACGGTGTCAGCCGCGTGCAAAAGCTGCAAATGGCAACACAAACGGGTGAGAACGTCAACGTTTGCGCCATTGAGGGCAACTTTGACGATGCACAAACCGGCGTGAAGATCATCTTTGGTGACGAGAAAATGGCCGAGAAGCTGAATGAGAACGGCTATTTCTTCTCTTCTGCCAACTCCATCAACTGGGGACGTCTCGCCCCGCAGATCGTTTACTATGTATCCGCTTACTGCGACCTGCTCACGCAAAGCAAGCGCCGTGCAGGTGAACCCTTTAATGTTTGCGTTCCCACGGGCAACTTTGGCAACATCTTTGCCGCCTACATTGCAAAGCTGATGGGACTTCCGATCAACAAGCTGATTTGCGCTTCCAACGCAAACAATATTCTCACCGATTTCTTGCGTACCGGTACGTATGACCGCAACCGCGACTTTTATCTGACAATGTCTCCCTCGATGGATATTCTCATTTCCAGCAATCTTGAGCGTTTGCTCTACTTCACGGCAGGCAGTGAAAAGACTGCCGACTATATGAAGCAGTTGAGCACGACCGGTGCATACAGCGTTGACGCCGATGTTTTTGCAAAAATCACCGAAAACTTTGTAGGCTACTTTGCAGACGAAAAAACAACTGCTGACACCATTCGCGCTTGTTGGGAAAAACACGGCTACCTTGCTGACACGCATACAGCGGTTGCAATTTCTGCCGCAGAGCAATATATCGCAGAAACCGGTGATACGCTCCCGATGGTGATCGACTCCACCGCAAGCCCTTATAAGTTTGCAAACAACGTCTATCGCGCTGTCGCATCAGAAGAACCCGAATCTGATCTCGCCGCTCTCGATGCCCTTTCCGCAGCCACCAAAACAGAGATTCCCTATCCTTTGGCAGGATTGGCACAAAGAAAAGTACGCTTTGAGAAGGTAGTCAACAAGGAGGATATGGCTGCGGCTGTTCTCGAATATCTTGGCATAAAATAAAAAAGACGGCATTACAGATGCAATGCCGCCCCCTTGTGGGATTTTAGAATTCCTTGGGCTTGAAAGTTGCGCAGAGTGTGTCGCCCGATGTGGATGCGTTGTTAGGACCTACGGCGATCTCGTTTGCAGTGCAGTGAGTATCACAATCGTGATAGTAGCAATTTTGCACGTTACACTTGATACCCTTGATGTGCTTGCTGCAGCAATCCTCGTGCTTCTTCATTTCCATTTTTCTTTCCCCCTTGCGGTTTTATGCAAAAGACTGTACGCCTTTGCTGATGTTAGTCTTTCCGCAAGAACACTGTTTTATACGATTTTGAAAGGAGGTTCATTTGTGGCACTTTTCGTCATAGCCGATCTGCATCTTTCGTCAGACGGCACGAAATCAATGGAAAAATTCGGCTCCAGATGGACCGACTATATGGGGCGACTTCAAAAAAATTGGACGGCAGTTGTACGTCCCGAGGATACGGTCATCATCCCCGGAGATATCTCTTGGAGTTTGAAATTGGAAGAATCCTTGAATGATTTTCGTTTTTTGAACGCACTCCCCGGCAAAAAACTCATTGGCAAAGGTAACCACGATTTTTGGTGGTCGACTGCCAGCAAAATGAAAGCGTTTTTCGCCGAAAATGAGCTCGATACCATTGATATTCTTTACAACAATGCTCACGATACGGGCTCTTGCATCGTTTGCGGCGCGCGCGGCTGGTTTGTAGAGGAATCCCAACAGCACACGGTTGGAACGGTCGATTACAGTCGCATTGTCAATCGCGAGGTCATTCGTTTGCGAATGAGTCTCGATGAGGCTGTCAAATTGCGCGGCGAAAGTGAGAAACCAATTCTTCTCTTTTTCCATTTCCCACCTGTTTGGTGCGACTTTGTTTGCCGCGAAATCGTGGATGTTCTTCACGAATATAATATCACAACCTGCTATCACGGTCACATTCACGGGATGTACGGAGTTCCTCGAAAAATGCAGTTTGAGGATATTGATTTTATTATGTGCGCCGCCGACCATCTTCTTTTCACTCCTTTGCCTGTTTTTATATAATAAAAATGAGGTTTTGAGAGTAAAATTTTGCAAAATCTATTGACAAAATGCAAAAAAAATTATAAAATATATTTCGTATGTAAAAAAATTACCATAAACCTTTGGAGGACATTTGAAAATGAGTTTGATCAAATCCACAAAAGCCGAAAAGAGCACCTACAAGTTGGAGTTCTCGGTAGATAAGGCTACCTTTGATAAGGCAGTATCGAACGTTTACCGCAAGCAGGTCGGCAAAATTGCAGTTCCCGGCTTCCGCAAGGGCAAGGCTCCCCGCTCCGTAATCGAAAAGATGTACGGCAAGGGATTCTTCTATGAAGATGCTATCAACGAGGTTCTTCCCGATGCTTTCGACGAAGCACTCAAGGAATCCAAGCTCGATATGGTTGGCCAGCCTGAGTTCGATATCGTTTCTATCGATGATAACGGTGTTGTACTTTCTGCCGTTGTTGCTGTTAAGCCCAACGTAAAGATCGCTGACTACCTTGGCATCGAGGCTGAAAAGACCGTTGCCGAAGTTACCGACGAAGAAATTGAAAACGAGATCAATATGGTCCGCGAGCGCAACTCCCGTGAGATCGAGGTCACCGACGCTGCAGCAGTTATGGGCGACGTTTGCCACATCAACTACGAAGGCTTTGTTGATGGCGTTGCGTTTGAAGGCGGCAAGGGCGAGGACTATCCCCTCAAGCTCGGCTCCGGCAACTTCATCCCCGGCTTTGAAGAAGAGATCGTTGGTCACAAGATCGGCGAGGACTTTGACGTAAACGTTACCTTCCCCGAAGAGTACCACGCAAAAGAGCTTGCAGGCAAGCCCGCTGTATTCAAGACCCAGATCCTCAAGATCAAGCACATCGAGCTCCCCGAGCTTGACGACGATTTTGCAAAAGACGTTTCCGAATTTGATACGATGGATGAATATCGCGCTGACGTAAAGGCAAAAATTGCTAAGAGACACGAAACCGAGGCCGATAACCGTTTCGAATCCGCTATTCTCGATACTCTCATTGAGAAGCTCGAGGCTGATATTCCCGAGGCTATGTTCGTAGCCGAGACCGAGAACTTTGTTCGCGACTATGACAACCGTCTGCGTATGCAAGGACTTGATCTCAAAACCTACTTCCAATACACCGGCATGACCTTGGAGCAGCTCCGCGAGTCCCTCAGACCTCAAGCTGAAAAGCAGGTCAAGCTCCGCCTCGCTCTTGAGAAGATCGCAAAGGCTGAAAAGCTCAAGGCTACCAAGACCGAGATCAACGCTGAGTACAAGCGCATTGCCGACGAGTACCAAATGGAAGTTGACAAGGTTCGCGAGCTGATTCCGGAGGATTCTATCGCTGAGGATATGAAGGTCAAAAAGGCGATGGATCTGGTTAAAGAGAAAGCAATCATTAAGTAAGAACTCTTCATTCTATTTGAACCGGAAGTCGCATCTGCTATTTCCGGTTCATTATTTCATCAGAAAAGAGGTATTTGATTATGTTCGATCCCAAACTTTATACACAGGATGCTCTCGTTCCTATGGTTGTGGAACAAACCAATCGCGGCGAGCGCTCCTACGATATTTTTTCGCGTCTGCTCAATGACCGCGTGATCTTCCTTTCCGATCAGGTCAATGACACCACCGCTTCCCTCGTTGTAGCGCAGATGCTCTTCCTTGAGGCACAAGACCCCGATAAGGATATTTCCTTCTATATCAACTCCCCCGGCGGAAGTGTAAGCGCAGGTATGGCGATTTATGACACGATGAACTTCATCAAGTGTGACGTTTCCACCATCTGCATCGGTATGGCGGCAAGCATGGGTGCATTCCTGCTCTCGGCAGGTGCCAAGGGCAAGCGCTTTGCACTGCCTCACAGCGAAATTATGATCCACCAACCTCTGGGCGGTGCTAAAGGTCAGGCAACCGATATTGAAATTCAGGCAAAGCAGATCCTTCGCATCAAGGCAACCCTGAATGAGATCTTGGCACAGAACACCGGCAAGCCTCTTGAGATCATCGAGAAGGATACCGACCGCGACAACTATATGACCGCCGAGGAGGCTCTTGATTACGGTCTGATCGACAAGATCCTGACCCGTCGCCCCTGACGATTTTTTGAAAGGACTTTCGCACTTTTATGGCAAACAAAAATAACGCAAACGACAATCATCTGCGTCACTGTTCCTTTTGCGGACGTAATGAGCATCAGGTCACCTTTCTCATCCCCTCGCAGTCGGGCGCATACATTTGCGACCTATGTGTGGAGCAATGCAGTGACCTCATCGAGCAGATCGACAGAACCGTTCCCGGTCTTGACAATGGCAAAATGTCGCTTTCAGAGCTTCCCCGCCCGATGCAGATCAAGGAAGAGCTTGACAAATATGTTATTGGTCAGGACGATGCAAAGATTGCTCTCTCGGTTGCCGTTTACAATCACTATAAGCGCATCTTGACGATGCAGGCAAAAAAGCCTAAGAAAAAGAGCAAAAAGAATGACGTGGCAGAGGCCGAGAAGGTCGAGGAAGAGATCGAGCTGCAAAAGAGCAACGTGCTCCTGATGGGTCCCACGGGTGTTGGTAAGACCTATCTTGCCCAAACACTTGCAAAAACGCTCAAGGTTCCCTTTGCCATTGCCGATGCAACCACGCTGACCGAAGCCGGCTATGTTGGCGAGGACGTTGAAAACATCCTTTTGCGTCTCATTCAGGCGGCTGATTTTGATATCGAGCTTGCCGAGCGCGGCATCATTTACATTGACGAGATCGATAAGATCTCTCGCAAGAGCGAGAACCGCTCCATCACCCGCGACGTTTCCGGTGAGGGCGTACAACAGGCACTTCTCAAAATTCTTGAGGGCACTGTCTCCAACGTTCCCCCGCAAGGCGGACGCAAGCACCCCAATCAAGAATTTATCCAAATTGATACCAAAAACATCCTATTTATCTGCGGCGGCGCGTTTGACGGACTCGAGCAGATCATTCAAAAGAGAAAAGGCAGTCAAACCATCGGCTTTAGCGGTGAGATCAAGACCAAGTCCGAGCGCAAGGATAGCGGCATCTATCGCGACGTCGTTGCACACGACATCGTCAAATACGGTCTTATTCCCGAGCTTGTGGGCCGTATTCCCGTAATGGTTGCCCTGAACGATCTGGATAAGGATGCTTTGGTTCGCATCTTGACAGAACCTCGCAGTTCCCTGACAAAGCAGTATGAAAAGCTGTTTGAGATGGATGGTGTTAAGCTTACTTTCACTCCCGAAGCATTGGATGCCGTTGCATCTCTTGCTCTTGAAAGAAACACGGGCGCGCGCGGTCTGCGTTCCATTTTGGAAAAAGCAATGACCGACATTATGTATGAAGTTCCCTCTCGCGATGATATTCTCAGCGTAGAGATCACGCCCGAATGTATCCGCGGTACGGGTAACCCTGTTTATCATTTGATTAACGAATAAACAAAAAGCAGTCTCTTCTCTCTGCATTCTTAGCGGAGAAATGGCAGTCGCAAAATTCCGGCAGAGATATTGTTTTTTCTGCCGATTTGTGTTATAATGGTGGTAGCGTAAAAGCCTCCCTTGTGCAAAGGGAGGTGGCAGCCGAAGGCTGACGGAGGGATTGTAAAAAAGCCTAAAATAGCAGGAAACAATCCCTCAGTCGCTAACGCGACAGCTCCCTTTACACAAGGGAGCCTTTGGATGCGCTCGTGCATCTTTAGGGGTATGGGCTTTGCCCTATGCCTTTGAAATACAAAGGCGAAACTGGCGATAAAGGAGATATTATGAACTATCAAAAATTAATGACAGATTCCTTAACCTCTCTTTTAGATGGAAAGGAAAACTTGAAATGTTCATTTTTTGCAATCTTGTTGCAAGGAACAAATTTTTATTCTGGTTACTGGGGCTTGTCCGACAATAATTTACTGGGGGCGGTTTTGACGTTTTCCGGTAAAGAAGTATCATACACAATAAAAGTACCTTTAGAAATAAAAAAGTTCAAGATTCGAAAGAGCCTTTTCCCAAAGCAATACATAGTTAAAATTAAATTTTTTGAGGGAGCACCCTGTAAATTAAGAGTGCCTTTGAAGGCATATCAAATTGAAAAGCAGAAAGAAAATTTCGAGTTGTTTTGCAAGGAACTCACTGGAAAATCGATGTAATAAGCACCCCCCGACGGATATGTCGGGGGTTCTTATTTGTTTACCGCGGGACAGTTATTAACAAACCAACTATAAATTTTCCGCTAAGTTTGCATACCCTTGTGAGACTGCTTTTTGTGTTTTAGCTATCAACTACCGCAACCACATCTTCCGTGATGCTCGTGACGGTCGGGACCGGTGGGCAGAGGAATATTCTGTCCACAGAACTCAGCCGTCGGGAAAGGCATACAACGGAATACGCGACAAGGATCGTCCTCTTCAACGGGAACGCATTCCTTTTCGGGGATGCAGTACTCGGTTGCCTGAATGAGATACTGTGCGGAGCGCACGATGCGAATTACCGAGAAGATGCCGAGAGATACGGTGAGATAACGCTCCCCACCTCTTCCCTCTCCGCCACCGATACCACCGAAAGAAAGGGGGGATTCGAGGCAAGAGAGCACAGGCTTGGGAAGGTCACTCTCGCAGCAGCAACAGCAGCAGTTGCACTCGCTGACGCGTTCTACGATGCGTGTTCCGAGAAGAACGGGAGAAACAACCTCAACGATTGCCGTAGGCTCGTTCTCTTCGTCGCTTTCGTGGGGATCACAACCGCAGAAATTGTCGCCTGCCACGCCGTGGCTCTTGAAAACGCTGACGTTGCTCTCGCCGCCATAAAGGATGACGCGTTTTTCAAGCACGGTAATGCCCTCGATCTCCTGCGAGCGTCCTGCACAGACACAAGCTTCAAATACAAGCTTTACGTAAAAACGAATGTTGACCGAGTAAAATCCGCGGTTAAAGCGAACGGGCTCGATATCGATACACGTCCAAACGATTTTTGCACTCTTGGCGCGAATGGTGCTTGTATGCTCCAAAACCTCGTTGCCAAATTCCGAAAGATATACGCGTGCATTTTCAAAGCAATCGCGGTCGCGGCAGGAATCGAGAACGCGACTGGTGTCAATGCATACGGTCTCACGTGCAGAGGTACCGCCCGGCACGCAAGAAAATTTATTTTCTGCCATAGCCAAATCTCCTTGTTAAATAAATTCAGAGAACTACTCTCTTTGCTAATATTCTATGCTGTGCGCGGTGAAATGACACCCGATTTTTCCATTTTTCGACCAAATCAATTTTTATTTGCTTTCTTATAAGAAATTGAGCGCTTTCCTATTGCAATCTATCCAAAAATCAGTTATAATATATGTAACAAATAAAAGGTAGGTTTTGATATGTTCAAAAAAATTCTCGTTTTGTTTTTGGCAGTGGCAATGCTCTCTCTTACATCTTGTAGGATAGTTGAAATCATTGACCACAGTACCACCGCCCCCGAAGGAACCACCGAACCCCCAAAGGAATACACTCCTTGGGGCTTTTGGCACTCCTACAGTAGTTCCGTCGCAGTTGAACTTTCCGAGCGTGACAACGCGGTAAAGCTCTATTCCCTTACCACAGGATACTATGAGTATTATCATATCATCGAGACGACCTATACGCGCGATGGTGATGTGTTTACTGTCGTATGGGAAGATAAGACCTATACGTTTACCTTCGACAAGCTCAAAAACACTTTGGAAATGTCGTCCTCATCCGACACAACAAGCACACCCGTTTCTTACGTTCACATGGACAAAGCTCCCATAGAGCACCCCGAACCTTCATTCCCCGATTATGCCGCATTGAACCCTTCCTCGTATATTACACTTGGAGAGATCGATTATACAGGTATTCCTTCGTCTGTTCGCGAGGGGGCGCCCTATGACATCGCAATGGCATTTTACGGCGATATGGCAAAGTTCCCCAAGCTCGAAAACGTATCCCGTCCTGCACAAAGCGGTGACTGCGTCAATATTCATTATAGCGGAAAATTGGATGACGTTCCTTTTGAGGGCGGAACTGCAAGAAATCAGATGGCATTCCTTTCGGATTACAAAAACGGATACATCCCCGGCTTTACCGACGGTATCATTGGTCGCAGCGTGGGCGAAACATTTGATGTTGAGGTAACCTTCCCCGAAGACTATCATGCAACCGATCTTGCGGGCAAGGCAGTCGTATTCACAATGACACTCAACAGCATTTGTGATCTTTCCTTGACCGACGAGGACGTGGCTGAATTCACAAAAGATACCTACAAAACCTATGCTGAGTGGTTGGAAGCCGAAAAGACTGCCCTTACAAAATCTTTGTTTGCAAATGCAGTTTTGGAAGCCACTTCTGCCGAAAAGATCCCCGAAGAAGCATATACATATCTCTATCAAAGATTATTGGATGAGGCTCACAGGCGTGCCCATGAATACAATATCAGCTATGAAATGTTTATGCTTTACACAGGTATGACCGAGATGACTCTTTTCCAACAGGCATTCTATCAAGCAACCTATAATATGGCGCTTTACGTACTGGCGGAAAACAATGAGCTTGCTTGGACAGAAGAAGATTACTCCGCCAAATATGAAGAATGTGTTGCTGATTATTTGAAGGCCTACCCCGAAGCTTCCCGCGAGGATGCTTGCAAGCAGGTTGATAAAATTACTCTGCAGATCAAGCATGAGCTCACCGAAGAGATGGTGCTTGAGTGGGCAAAGGATAATTTTTTTGTTGCTGAACAAGAATAAAATTGAGACGGGAATTTTCGCATTTGTGAAAATTCCCGTCTTTTTTTGGAAAATATTGCTCAATTTTGCGATAAACAACAGTTGACAAAAGCGCAAAAATACTGTATAATAAATAAGCACACTATATGGGGGTGCAATGGTTTCGACGGGGACTTTGAAACACGATAAGCGTGGCGAGCCGGGTAATCTCGTAAACTGCCTAAAACTTAAAAATACACGACAACAATACTGTTGCTATGGCTGCCTAATCTTTGCGCGTTAGCGTAAAGATGGCAGTGCCGTGACCTGCGGGTCACCCGTTCCTCCGATGAGTACCACGGCTTCGGACTGAACGTCATGTGAGTGGTGCACGTGCATCGGTCTTTCGCACTTGAGCCGATCATGCAAAAAAGGGCTACCTGATGGCAGAGCGTGTCTGTTCGCGCCGCCTGACGGGAAATTCAAATAACAGACTGTCCACGAAGAAGGTCGTGTGGATGGGTTTTCGGACAGGAGTTCGATTCTCCTCACTTCCACCAAGAAAAGAGGGAGATGCGTGCGCATCTCCCTCTTTTCTTGG
>JAZNZC010000149.1:0-27367 GCA_045594745.1 Eubacteriales bacterium | reverse complement strand
CTTTGGTCGAGCTGGGAGTTCCGCTTTGTCGAGCTCGATGACGCCTACACAACGGGCTCGTCGATCATGCCGCAAAAAAAGAACTCGGATATGGCTGAGCTCGTGCGCGGCAAAACAGGTCGTGTTTACGGAGACCTGATGGCGCTCCTGACTATGCTCAAGGGTCTGCCACTTGCTTACAACAAGGATATGCAAGAGGACAAGGAGAGCGTGTTCGATGCGGTCGATACCGTAAAGAAGTGTCTTGGCGTTTTCGCACCGATGATCCGCACCATGCGTCCCAATCGCGAGAATATGTATGCCGCGGCGCAAAAGGGATTCCTCAACGCCACCGACCTTGCCGATTATCTGACAAAGAAGGGGATGCCCTTCCGTACCGCCTACAAATTGGTTGGCGCGCTTGTCACCAAGTGCATCGCATCGGGTAAGACGCTGGAAACACTCACGCTTGACGAATACCGCGCCGAAAGTGAATTATTTGAGGCTGATGTTTATGAGGAGATCTCGCTGGAGACCTGTATCGCCAAGCGCATCTCGGCAGGCAGCACAGGCCCACGATCGGTCAAGGAACAGATCTGTTCGGTACAGGAGTTTTTGAAAAATGAAAAAGATCTTTATTGACGGCAGTGCCGGTACTACGGGGCTTCGCATCCGCGAGAGATTGAGCGCGAGAGCGGACATTGAATTATTGACTCTCCCCGAAGAAAAACGCAAGGACCCCGCCGCACGCTGTGAGATGCTCAACGCGGCAGACGCGGTTTTTCTCTGTTTACCCGATGATGCGGCAAGAGAAGCCGTTGCAATGATCGAAAATCCCAATGTTGTGGTGCTGGATACGTCTACCGCACACCGCACGGCGGCAGGCTGGTGCTATGGCTTTCCCGAGCTTTCGGCAGAGGCAGAGGCGGCGGTCAAAGGCGCAAAGCGTATTGCGGTTCCGGGGTGCCACGCAAGTGGCTTTATCGCGCTTGTATATCCTCTCATAAAAGAGGGAATTTTGCCGGCAGACGCAGCGCTTTCCTGCACCTCACTCACGGGCTACAGCGGCGGCGGAAAAAAGATGATCGCCGACTACGAAAACGGGGAGCGTGATGCACTTTTGGGTGCACCCCGTCAATATGGGCTCTCACAAACGCACAAGCACCTGCGTGAGATGCAGGCCATCACAGGTATGACGCAGTCCCCGCTGTTTTTGCCCATCGTGGCGGATTTTTACAGTGGTATGGAGGTTACTGTGCCTCTGTTTGCGGGTCAGCTCTGCGAGGGAAAGACGGCCGAGGATATCAAGGCTGTTTATGCCAAGCAGTACAACACGCCCCTGCTCTCCTACGTTGAAAACACCGACGAAGCGGGATTTCTTTCCGCCGCGGCACTTTCCGGCAAGGACAGTATGCAAGTTTCGGTTTACGGAAACGGCGAGCGCATCCTCTTGGTTGCAAGATATGACAACCTCGGCAAGGGGGCATCGGGTGCGGCCATCGAGTGTCTCAACCTTGTGCTTGGTTGCGACCCGTACCTTGGCTTGGAATTATGATATTTTTGGCATTCCGCCCGCATCTGTGGGCGGATGCCGTGATTTTTGCATCGGGGAGAGAGAAAGATGCTTCTGCCAAGAAATCTCTTTCTCTACCCCCGAGCCAACAGTATTTTGAAAGGATTTTTAATGGAATGAAACTGATCTCGGGCGGCGTATGTGCCGCAAAGGGCTTCTCTGCAAACGGCATCCATTGCGGTATCCGCAAAAACAAGAGCAAGCGTGACCTCGCGCTCATTTACAGTGAGGTTCCCGCATCCGCGGCTGCCGTTTACACCACCAATCTTGTCAAGGGAGCACCCTTGGCCGTTACCAAGCGTCATCTAATGAACGGCATAGCACAAGCCATCATTTGCAACAGCGGCAACGCCAATACCTGCAACGCAAACGGTATTGAGATAGCCGAACAGATGGGCGAATTGCTCGCAAAAGAAATGAAGATCAATACTGATGACGTCGTGGTTGCATCCACCGGCGTGATCGGTCTGCCGCTTTCCATCGAGCCCATCAAGGGGGGCATCCCCGCGTTGGTTGCGGGACTTGGCAACAAGAGCGCCGAGGCGGCAGAGGGCATTATGACTACCGATACGCGCCTTAAGGAGGTCGCCGTCAGCTTTGAGGTAGGAGGCAAGACCTGTCATCTTGGCGGAATTGCAAAGGGCTCGGGTATGATCCACCCCAATATGGCAACCATGCTGGTATTCATTACCACCGACTGTGCCATTTCCCCCACTATGTTGCAAAAGGCACTTTCCACCGACGTGCAAAGCACCTTCAATATGGTCAGCGTCGACGGAGATACCTCTACAAATGATATGGTTACCGTTCTTGCAAACGGTATGGCTAAAAACGCCGTGATCGATGTCGAGGGCGAGGCGTTTGATGTCTTTATGAAAGCCCTGAACACAGTTACGGTTGCACTATGCCGCCGTATTGCAGGCGACGGTGAGGGCGCGACCAAGCTGCTCGAATGCACCGTTACGGGAGCGAAGGACGAGCAGACCGCAAAGGTCGTTGCCAAGTCTGTTATCTGCTCCTCGCTTACAAAAGCGGCTATGTTCGGTGCCGACGCCAACTGGGGACGCGTACTCTGCGCCATCGGTTACAGTGGCGCGAACGTAGATGTGAACGGCGTGGATGTTTCCTTCGTTTCCGCAAAGGGCGAGATCCTCGTGTGCCAAAAGGGCGCAGGCGTAGATTTTTCCGAGGAGAAGGCAAAAGAGATCCTGCTTGAGAACGAGATCGAGATCCGCGTGGGGCTTTCGGACGGTGACGGCTCTGCCACCGCGTGGGGCTGTGATCTGACCTACGATTACGTAAAGATCAACGGTGACTACCGTACCTGATATAGGAGATAGATATGGCTATGATGATTTCCAATGCGGACCGCGCGCGCATCCTTGTTCACGCGCTGCCCTATATTCAAAAATACACAGGTAAGATCGTCGTTGTCAAATACGGCGGCAATGCAATGATCGATGAAAAGCTGAAAAATTCGGTAATGCGAGATATCATTCTGCTCTCACTCGTCGGTGTCAAGGTCGTGCTGGTGCACGGTGGCGGCCCCGAAATTACCGATATGCTTTCCAAGATCGGTAAGGAAACGCAGTTTGTCGATGGCCTGCGTGTGACCGACAAAGAGACGGTCGAGGTGGCACAAATGGTGCTCTCCGGCAAGATCAACAAAAGTCTTGTCAACCTCATCGGCAACATGGGCGGCCGTGCCATCGGGCTTTCGGGTGTGGACGGTCATATGATCGAGGCAGCGACCAAGGACGAGCGTCTGGGTTATGTTGGCAGTATTACCAAGGTCGACGTTCAGCCGATCCTCGACGTGATCGAAAAGGGATACATCCCCGTTATTTCCACCATCGGCTGTGATAAAGATGGCAACATCTACAACATCAACGCCGACACTGCAGCCGCCAAGATTGCAGGGGAGCTGGGGGCCGAGGCGCTCATCTCCATGACTGATATCTGCGGCATTTTGCGCGACAAAAACGACCCCGCCACGCTCATTCCGTGGATCACGGTTGAGGAAGCGCCCAAGCTGATCGAGCAGGGCATCATCAGCGGCGGCATGATCCCCAAGGTGGAGTGCTGTGTGAATGCCATCAAATGGGGTGTGCACCGCGTGTTTATCATCGACGGTCGCGTCAGCCACTCGATCCTCATCGAAATGCTCACCAACGAAGGTATCGGCACAATGTTTTTGCGCGAGAGCGACAAGATACAAGAGGAAGAATGATATGAATATTTTTGAAGCCGACAAGACTTATATCGCGCCCACGTATGCGCGTTTCCCTGTTGAGATCGTTTCGGGCAAGGGGGCGCTTGTAAAGGATAGCGACGGCAAGGAATATATTGACCTCGGCACCGGCATCGCCGTAAACACCTTTGGCGTTTGCGACGACGAATGGATCGCCGCCGTAACCGAGCAGCTACACAAATTTCAACACACGTCCAACCTTTATTATTCTGCGCCCTGCGCGCGTCTGGCAGAAATGCTTTGTGCACGCACAGGTATGAAAAAGGTGTTCTTTTCCAACTCGGGGGCCGAAGCAAACGAGTGCGCCATTAAGGCGGCACGCAAATACGGCACCGAAAAAAAAGGCGAGGGTGCCTACACCATCCTCACCTTGTGCAACAGCTTTCACGGCAGAACGCTGACCACTCTCGCGGCCACGGGGCAGGATGCCTTCCATCGGCTCTTTACCCCCTTGACGCCCGGATTCGTTCACGCACCCGCAAATGATTTGCAGGCTGTGCGTAAAATCGCCGAAGAAACACCCTTGGCGGCCATTCTGTTCGAGGTCGTGCAGGGCGAGGGGGGCGTCAATCCGCTCACTCCCGCATTTGTTAAGGGCCTTGCAGAGCTGGCACGCGAAAAGGACATTTTGCTCATTGCCGACGAGGTGCAATGCGGCAACGGTCGCACGGGTAAGCTGTACGGATATATGAATTACGGTATCACCCCCGATATTGTCACCACAGCCAAGGGCATTGGCGGCGGACTCCCCATTGGCGTTACGATGCTTGGGGAAAAGGTCGAGGCGATCTTTTCTGCAGGAGATAACGGCTCTACCTTTGGCGGAAACCCTGTTGCCTGCGCAGGTGCGTTGAACATTCTCTCGCGTCTGGATGAAAACACGCTCACGGGTGTGCAAAAACGCTCCAAAATGATTTTTGACGCTCTTGACGGAGCAGAGGGGATCATCAGCGTGAGCGGTATGGGACTGATGCTTGGTGTGGAGACAGTCAAGCCTGCAGGCGATGTGATCGCCGCTTGCCGCGAGGCGGGTGTGCTTGTCATCAAAGCCAAAAACAAGGTGCGACTTCTGCCGCCTCTGAACATTGACGAGGAGCTGCTCTCGCGTGCGCTGGAAGTTTTGAAGAGCGCCTGCCGATAAAAAACGAAAGGAACGTCGTTTTATGAACCTGAACTTAAAAGGAAAAAGCTTTCTCAAGCTGTTGGATTTTACCCCTGCCGAGATTGAGGGGTTCATCGATCTTGCCGCCGATCTGAAGGCAAAAAAGAAGGCGGGTATTCCGCACAAGCTGCACGAGGGCAAGAACATCGCCCTCATATTTGAAAAGACCAGCACGCGCACACGTTGCGCGTTCGAGGTCGCCGCGCACGACTTGGGTATGGGCGTGACCTATCTCGATCCCACAGGCTCGCAGATCGGCAAAAAAGAAAGCATTGCCGACACCGCGCGTGTGCTTGGCAGAATGTACGACGGTATCGAGTACCGTGGCCACGGCCAAGAGATCGTCGAGGAGCTCGCGCACTATGCGGGTGTTCCTGTTTGGAACGGATTGACAAACGAGTTTCATCCCACGCAAATTCTTGCGGATTTTCTCACCATTCGTGAAAAATTCGGCAAGCTCGCGGGTATCAAGTTTGTTTATATGGGTGACGCGCGCTACAATATGGGCAACTCGCTCATGGTCGGCTGTGCCAAAATGGGAATGCATTTTGTCGCCTGCGCGCCAAAGAAGTATTTTCCCGATGCCGCGCTGATCGCCACCTGCGAGGAGATCGCAAAAGAGACAGGCGCGACACTGACCTTTGAAGAAGACCCCACCACGGCTGTCAAAAATGCCGACGTTATCTACACCGACGTGTGGGTCTCGATGGGCGAGCCCGCCGAGGTTTGGGAAGAACGCATCCGCGACCTCTCTCCCTATCAGGTCAACACCGCCTTGATGAACGCCGCCGGCGAAAAGGCTGTCTTTATGCACTGCCTGCCCGCGTTCCATGATCTCAAAACCGTCATTGGCAAAGAGATCGGCGAAAAATTCCACATCGATGCGATGGAAGTCACCGACGAGGTGTTTGAATCGCCACAGTCTAACGTCTTCGACGAAGCCGAAAACCGTATGCACACCATCAAAGCTGTCATGGCAGCTACGTTATAAGTTTTTAAGAGAATGCAGGGGGGAACTTTTCACTGAAAAGTTCCCCCCTGCACCCCCTTCAAAAGCTTTCGCACAAAAGGAAAGGCAAAAAACGTAGCACACAAACGGGGCTTTTGTGTTGTTGTCGTGTTAAATGAACCTTTGTAGGGGAGGCGTTTCGCCTCCCGAAAACGAGCGGTTATCGCAAACAACAGACGGGCGATTTGTGAATCGCCCGTCTGTTACTTTTTTATTTGAAATTCAAGGGGATGATCTTTTGCGCGATTTCGAGATTGGTGCTAACAACTGTGCAACCGCTGCGGGCAAATTTCCAATTGCTAGGATTGTCGGATTCTTCAGAGAACCATTTGATTTGAAGCTCTACGAATTGCTTTGCTTGCTCTTCGGTGGCAAAGGTGATAAATGTGCAGGATCTGGAATAGTCACCGTTTTCAATTAAGTCGTACTGTCTGACAACCTCTACTGTAAAATCGCCACCGTCAAAGCGGATTTGAGAGTTTATAAGCGAGGTTGCGCGTTCGCATTCTTCCTCGGTGATGTAGCACATACCCTCGGTCAAGCCCTCTGCCTTGAGCTTCTCAATGCATTTCTCTTCGTTAAAGAACAGGGAGCAGCTTGCCAGAATCAGTGCGGTAACGGAAAAGAGAACGAGAATGGATAAGAATTTTTTCATAATGATGAAATCTCCTTTGATTTTTTTATTTAATATTTATAATTATTCGCTTGCTTTCTCCGTCATAATATATTCGCAGATGTCGCACTTTTGGTCGCCGTTATCGTCCAAATGCAGCTCTGCAACGTCAGGGGACTCGCAGCCGCAGGTAAACTGGTACCAATGTGCTTCTTCGCCCGAATACCACTTGCCGGTGTGCTCGTGTTCTTCCTCGTTTAAAACGTAAAAGCCACTAAGCGGTGCTTCCGATTTGTAACGGAGCGTAATTAAGGTGTTATACGAAAAATTCCTTGTTCCGTATTCGAGATTTTTTGTTTCGTAGTCATAAATTGAGATAATGCAAAAAATCAAATCACCGTTCTCGTCGAGGGTGCCATCCGAATAAACAAACTTATATGAGCCGCCAATGTAAAATTCGCTAAGCTCGGTTGCAGGCTCAAAGTAATAAGTGGTGAATGTGCCTGCCAACGTGCCAACCTGCTCTCCGCGCGTGCCAAGATACTTGAAATTCTGCAATTTTAGATATTCAAACACCTCGGCAACATAGGCTTCACGCTCCTTGCTTGTAAAGCTAACGTATATGTCCTCGTTGTTATGGTTTATGTAATCTTTGGTGATAGCAGGCAAATTACCCACAAGACAGTTGGTTAATTTTTCATCCGAAAGCCACGTGTTTTCTTTGTGCGCATTACTGCACGACGCAAAACAGCATACACATAAAATCAACATCAAAGCAGAAGCTAACAATTTTTTCATTTGATTTTCTCCTTTGTTCTGAATGTGCTATGTGTCCTATTATAGCGCATTTTGAAATGTTTTGCAATAGGGAACACGAAGGTTTCCCCCGCAATCTTTTCTCTACTTAACAGGTTGCTTCAAAACAAGAATGCAATTTTCCAACTCTGCAACAACGGTGTAGCCGTGCTCGAGATATTCCTCATAGAATTTCTCGTGGCTGGTATAACGCGCATCGAGGACGACGTATTCGATATCGGGCTTGTTTTTGTGGTAGTGCACCTCATAGATCTCGTCGCGGTCGGCGAGGTGAGGCAAAAGGTAGGTCGAAGCGGCAACCGAAGCATCGTCGGGAACGGTTTCTTCCAAAAAGGCTTCCATTTTTTCAAACTCGCCCTTTTTGTTCCGCCAAGCTGTTATTGGACCTTGCACCAAAGGCTGAACGGTAACAAGGTAGGTGCACAGGCAAGCCGCGGCGGCAACCGAGAGGAGCGTGCGGCGCACCTCGGTCGAGGAGATCTCGGGCAGGTTTTTCAGCATTGCGTAAATCAGGAACGCCGCGATTCCAAAATGGTATTGGAAGCCGATGCGCGGCTGATACGGGTACATCGTGAGCAGATTGATGAGCATTGGCGCAACAAGCAACCAACGGGAGGGCTTTTTGGTTACAAAGGGCAACATTCCCAATGGCAGGAGCATATAGATGACGTACATCACCTTATCCCATCTGAGATCCTTATCCGCAAAAAGCTGCGTCAAAACGTAACCGGGGTTGACGAGAATGGTCTTGATCGCTCCCATAAGTCCGTCGTCGGTGTTGTAGATGAGGTTGTCGTAGCGATTGCTCATCATACCCGTGCCGGTCGTTTCGAGAAGGTATCCGCACAAGAGAAAATAACCGATCGAAAGTGCGGCCAAAATGCCACCGTGCAGATATTTTCGCTCGCTGATGAGCAAAAACAGTGCGAAAAAGAGAAGATATACTGCCGCATCCTCTTTTACCGAAAGCACCAAAAGCGCGCATACGTACATCGGAATCGGCTTTCGTGTCTCATAAAAGTAGAAGGTGAATAAAAGAAAGAGCGGCAAAAAGCAGTTCTCGTGCAGATCAAAGGAGCATCCCGTGCTGATGACAGGGAAGAAGGCATACAGCACGCTTACCAACACCGTTTGTTGTGTGGAAAGCTTGAAATGGCGCGCCAACAGATACACGGGAATGATACCCGCCGCAAGCACCACTGCTTGACCGATCTGCAAGGTCAAGGGAGAGGGGAAGAGATAGTAAAAGGGAAGAAAGAGATAGTAAACGGGGGAGATATGTACGGCAAAGTGCGAGAGCAGCATATCGCGCTCGCAGGTCACCATCGCAAGCCCCGTTTCTTTCATATTGTAGAACATATTGCACCAGATGCCAAAATCAAAATTGGGGGCGGCAAAGGTCTTGTAGCGCAGACAACCCATCACGGCAATGCCGCCAAACAGGGTAAGTCCCGCAAGGGCAACAAGAACGATCGCCACGGGCTTGTGCAGCTTTACATAATCCCAAACGCTTGCAAGCGCACGGATGCAATAAACCATAAACAAGGCATACACGAGGATGGCTGAGATCAAAAACCACTCTCGATTGGTCGAGGGGGCAAAGACGCACCAATAAGAGATGCAAACGGTAGAGGCAAAGAGCAAAAACAAGGCGTCGGTGTTGATCTCTTTTATCAAAACAGCCACCAGCGAGAAGAGAAAGAAAAAAGCAAGAGAGATCAGCGCAACCTCAGAGAGCGCAATGTCCTGCGCCCACTCCAGCCGAGCAAACGCGCCTTTTTGCCCCAACGTGGTGAGAATAAAACAACACCAAGAGGCAATCAAACGGCAAACCGTGCGTTCAAAAGAGAAAGCCGGACGTAAATTTTGAACAGTCTGCCCCCGAGAGAACCCTTGGCACAGCTTTTGAAAAAAACGGTTCACGAAATCGATCTCCTTTCTTTTAGAATGAATAATTTGATGGTAGACTCGGTATTTTAACGGATGCTTTGCATCCTACACCTCATCCGCCTCGCGGTGGCTCGGCACCTTCTCCTCAAGGAGAAGGCTTTGGATTAGTTGCCCCTTTGAAAAGGTCATTTGTATAATGCGTTTTTGGTCTTTCCGCCTGTGTTTTTTGTCGGCGAACATGCTTTTAGCCTTCCCCTTGAGGGGAAGGTGGCAGTCGCTTGTCGACTGACGGATGAGGTGTAGGATGCGAAGCATCCGTCAGGTTTATTGTGTGTTTCGTTTTAACAAAGAGTCAATTCGGTTTTTAATATCAACACAAACACCGTCAAAGTTTTCGCGAATATCCAAATTAGAATATCGCACAACAGCAACACCTAAATCATTTAGATAAGAATCTCTTAAAAAATCATCCTGCATTCCTTTTTTGGTGCGGTGTTGTGCGCCATCTAACTCTATTACGATCTTGGCTTCGGCACAATAAAAATCGACAATATAATTTCCAATTACTTTTTGTCGGTGAACGGTTTGCGGGAGCTTTTTCAAAAAATCGTACCATAGATGTTTTTCCTCATCGGTCATGTTTCTGCGTAAAACTTTTGATAAAGCAGTAAGTTTTTTGTTGCTCGTTTTGTTCATTTGCTTACGGCATAGAATCAATCATTGAATCCCCGTATGTCCAAAACCGCCGGCGCCGCGCTCGGTTTCGTCAAGAGAGTCAACGGCAATAAAATTGGCGGTCGCCACGGGCAAAAACATCATCTGTGCGATTCTGTCGCCGCGATGGACCTCAAAAGGCTCCTCGCCCTTGTTGATCAGGCAAACCCCGATCTCGCCGCGGTAGTCGCTGTCAATTACGCCAATGCCGTTGGCAAGGGAGATGCCCTTTTTAACGCCAAGACCGCTACGTCCTGCAATAATAGCAACGTATTCGCTCGATTCGGGGGAGATGGAAAGCCCCGTGGGAATCAGTTTTCTCTCGCCGGGGGCGAGAATAACGGTTTCATTTTCGTCGATTGCGGCTCTCAAATCTACTGCCGCCGAGCCACTCGTTGCATATTCGGGCGCGCTCATTCCGCGCGTCAGTTTGATGTTTACGTTCAGTTTCATGGTGATACTCCTTTTAGTGGGATGGGATCTTTTGGAGAGAGGGGACTTTCTTGGAAGAAGTCCCCTCTCTCCAAACCTCTCACCCCCAAGAACTTTCACCACGGGACGGAATGTGAACACTCCGTCCGTGGTGAAATCTTCTTTTTGGGTGTGAGAAGAAGAAAGCGTGCTTTCTTCCAAAGAAAATCTACTTTTGTAGGGGGCGACGTCCTCGACGCCCCGCTATTAACAATTTTGTGTTTGTAGGTGTCTATAAGCAGAAGTAAAAAAGTAGCCAATTACATAGCGAAATGCTTTATCTTTTTCGGGACGTCGAGCACGTCGTCCCCTACAAGATTAGACAGATGCAAAACCAAGATTTGGCTATACGTGTTATAAATGTCAACCACCTCACGCCCAATAACCCTGCGCGAAGCGCACAGCCCGCTTTAGGATTTTGTGAGGTTTTTGATAAAGTGTTCAAACTCGCAAGAGTTTGAACAACAGGGCGCGCAAGGCGGCCTTACTGAAAGGTCGTTTTGCGCGCCCTGCTGTTGGGAAGTTTTTTGGGGGTGTGGGGGGTTTTTTTTCAAAAAAGCCCCCACAAAAAACCTTAATGAATCGCAGTTCCTTCCGGTACGGCATCGTCAACAAAGATGACCTTGCAGCCGCAAGCGTTGTTGGTGGCGGCGAGAAGCATACCTTGGGAGTTGACGTTGCAGATGCGGTTGGGCTTGAGGTTAGCAAAGACGATGATCTTACGACCAATGAGCATCTCGGGGGTGTATTCCTCTTTGATAGAGGACATGATCACGCGCTCACCGATACCATCGAAGAGCGTGAGTTTAAGGCAGGAGTGAGATTTGCGAACCGCCTCGGCCTTGAGGATCTTGCAAACACGGAAGTCGAGCTTTGCAAAGTCGTCGATGGTAACCTGGTCCTTAACAGGCTCTACGGGGTCAGCCTCACGAATCTCGGGCTCTGCCTCTTCGGCGGGAGCGCACTCCTCGCAGGGGGTGTCAGCGGCGATCTCTTCTTCGGTCTGCGGATAAGAGAAATCCAAGAGACCTACATACTTGTCGGCTTCGATCGCGTAGAGGAACAGATACAGACGAGGGCCTTTTTCCTTGTCGATGAGCAGACGGTAAACGTTGTGGAAGAACGCGCCCTGAAGTCCCTTGAGCTCCTTGTCGGTCATCTCGGTGCCGTAAACGGTCTTGGGGATGGCGTAAAGCTCGGTGTTGAGCTCGTCCAGCGTGTAGCCGCCCTTTGCAATGTAGGCGTGCAGCAGCTCGATGGTCTTCTTTTCGTTCTCGTCAAGAGAATTCCAAACCTCAAAATTACGGGTTGCGCGCAGGCGGTTGACCTGGTCGGGAGCGCATTGCTCGAGCCAGAATTTTGCGCGGTCAAGACGGTCGGCAAACTGCTCGGCAGAGTAGGGAGTACCGATTTTTTCAAACACCGTCTCGAGCATAGGCACGTTAAAGTTGACGATAGAGCCGAGTTGAACGAGTAGCGAGAAGGGAACAGTCTCGATCTCTCTTCCCTCGATCTTGCAGTTATACATAATGTCGGCGATCGCATCGGAAGCCTTGCCCTCGCGCACGTCGGTCAGCATCTTGTCAAATTCAAAGTACTGACGAAGAATACCGTCGTCAAAGCAGAAATCAAAAGCCTTGGTGGGGTCGGTCTTGGAATAGAGCCAGAGAATGATCTCGGGCTGATAAAGCTTGAGAAGCGTTTCGGGAGTAAGGTTGAGACCGGAAGACGAGGACATCTTACCCGTCATACCCTTAATGCCGATGAACTCATAGCCTTGGAACATCGGGGGCTCGAAATTGAAGATCTTTTTGGAGATGATCTTGGAGTTAGAGTAAGAGCCGGTGGGAGCGGCGTGATCCTTTCCGCCGGGCTCAAAATCGACAGCCTCATATCTCCAACGCATCGGCCAGTCAATCTTCCAACCAAGCTTGCAGTCAAAATCGGTCAGGAAATTGAAGTGACCGGAGTGACCGCAACGGCAGGTGTAGTCTGCCTCGGTGCAATCCTCGGAGAGGCTTGTGATCTTGGTAAAGTCGGTGTGGCACTTGGGGCAAAAGATGCTTACGGGGTAGTAAACAGCCTTTTCGGCGTCGTGCTCGGCCTTGAGCTCTTCTTCGCTCTTGGTGGTGTCCTTGGTTTTGAAGGAGTCGAGAATTTCAAAAATCTCTTCTCTCTTTTGGAGCGACTCAATAATGTCCTTGGTGTATTTGCCCGAGCGATACATATCTGCCTGATAGCGGCAGTCAAGCTCGATGCCAAATTGCTCCATAGCACAAAGGAATTCTTCCTCAAAGTGCTTTGCATAGTTTTCGTGACAGCCCCAAGGGTCGGGAATATCAACGTAAGGGGAGCCGATATATTTGTCGTAGTCGCTGCCAACAACCGCTTGTACGTTTGCGGGAATCTTGCGGCAACGGTCGTATTCGTCCCAAGAGAACAAGAGCTTTGCTTTTTTACCAAGCTTTTGCAGGGCGCGAACGACCATCAAGGACGTAGCAACGTCGCGGAAGTTACCAATGTGAACAGAGCCCGAGGGACTGATACCCGCGGCGCACACGTATTCTTCTTTTTCGGGGTTGCGAGCGATAATACGCTCGGCAATTTCTTCTGACCAATGCATAATTTTCAGAACCTCTCTTTAATCGGAAATATAAATAAAATTATATACAACATATTATTGTAACACAAAATTTTGTGCTTGTCAAGGAAATATAATATTTATGGTGGAAAAGTTGTAACGAACAGGTGTAGGCAACGAACACCCCTGCTGTTTTGATGTCGATTGAGAATAAAACCCCTGTATGTCATCCTGAGCTTGTCGAACTTCTGTGGAGCGAATAGAGACGCAGAAGCGCGAGGCATTAGCCGAAGCGGGATCTCGTAACAAATCTTTGCGACTTGCCGAGGGGAAGTTACATCGATTCAAAAAGCCACCGAAATTTTGAACGAGATCCCTGCGGCGCTTTGGCGCCTTGCTTTTTCCTCGCTCCTCGCTCGAAAAAAGTTCGACAAGCTCAGGATGACATGTTGACGGTGTATCTCACGGTGGCTTTTAGAAAATGTGTTTTATAAACGTCTATTCATTTTCCCATTTATTTTTCCTCACCCTCTTGCAATTCTCGTTTTTTTCGTGTATAATGAAAACAGAAAGAATGAAAGGCGGGCTTTTTTGATGAAGCACGTAGAAATTTACACCGACGGCGCCTGTCGCGGTAACCCCGGCAGAGGCGGTTGGGGTGCGGTGCTGGTCTATCGAGGCATCGAGCGCGAGCTGTCGGGCGGTGAAGCAATGACGACCAACAACCGCATGGAGCTTACAGCGGCAATCGAGGCGCTCACGGCACTCAAAGAGCCTTGTCGCGTAACGCTCACGTCCGATTCCAAATATCTCGTCGATGCCATCGAACAAGGCTGGGCGAGGTCGTGGAAAGAAAAAGGGTGGCGTAAAGCCGACCGTTCCCCCGCTCTCAACCCCGATCTCTGGGAGAGACTTTTGAAGCTCCTTGACACCCACGAGGTCGAGCTCGTTTGGGTAAAAGGGCATGACGGACATCCCTACAACGAGCGGTGCGACCGCTTGGCAACCGCGTTTGCCGATAGCTTTCCCGAGCCTGCCGCCGCGGAGGTATCCGTTGGCGAAAACGACTGATTTTGCACTACGTATACACAAAAAAGGAGATAAAACGATGAAAAGCAACGAAAAAACAGTAAAAGTTAAGGTAAAACCCCAGCGCCTCTCAAGAGCGGAACGCAAGAGTGCAAAGCTTGCAGAAAAGGCTGCCGCGCAGTTGGAGCTTTGCCGTCAGGCGGGAGAATTCCACCTGGCATATCTCAACGTTGAACTCGGTATCGAGCAAGCTTATTTTGATGAGATCCAAGCTCGTTTGGCAGAATTGAGATCCGAAGCCGAAACGGTTATGGCCATTGAAGAGGAGATGGAAACCTTTGAGGCGCTTAGAAAAGAAGCTGCCGGAGAATAACCATACAGCAAAAGCATATCGAGTCAACAAAGTTGACATATCGACAGAAGAAGAGGCTGCCTCAAATGCAAATTTGAGGCAGCCTCAGATTACTGACAAAGTATCCCTTAAAAAGACCCTTCGTTAAAATTACCAAAGTGCATTTACTTCAAGCCTCCCTTGTGTAAAGGGAGGTGGCATTTTCGCAAGAAAATGACGGAGGGATTGTGACTTTCTTGCGTTTTTTTCTAAAAAAGTTAGAGCCAACCCCTCAGTCTCGCATTCGCTCGACAGCTCCCCTTGCACAGGGGAGCCTTTCTTTTGTGCAAATTGCTGATTGAAACTTTTTACAAAAGGTTTGTCAGTAGCCTGAGGCAGCCTCTTTTTGGGGATAGTCGGATTTAGGCATAGTCCAAGTGTATTTGTCCGGTCAAATGCGATGCTCGCACTTAGCGGTTGTTTTCAAATTCTCTGCTAAGAATATCACGCATTAGCCGGTTTTCGTTTTTTTATCAAAAAATTATGCAAAATTGGTTGACATCCACGAGGGTGTTGTGCTATAATAAACCATAAGTTGAATTTACAAAACAATTCTGAAGGGAATGTTGAGAAATGAACGAAGAAAAAAAGTCCTTTTTGGATAAGCTGAAGGCGATCAACTGGAAGAAATATTGGAAGGTGTACGCCGTAAGCTTTGTTGCAGTGGCGCTTGTCACAGCGATTGTTGTAGCCCTTGTTGTCGGTGGCAACGATCAAAGCGGAGGACACCGCAAGCCGCCGTCCCAAAACAACGGTCAACAAACAACTCCCTCGGGCGGTGGAAACGGTCCCGAAAACCCCGATGCACACATCGAGATGCCCGAGCTCGTGGATATGAACGGCTATGTCTACAAGGCGTATGTCCGTGCCCACGCGGGTGACACTCTTGACGAGCAGATCGAACACGGCAACAACTTCTATAAATGCATCGATTTCTGGATCGATGAAGCCAACCGCGAGCAGGATGCGATCTCCTTTGCTGTGTATAACAGAAACAGCCGCATTGAGTCAGACTACAACTGCAAGATCCGTCAGGTTGCATCCAACGGTAGCCAAATCGAGCATTTGACATCCGCGTATGCCAACGGTGACGGCTATGACCTGACCATCATTTCCGCAAGACCTGCCGCGCAGGCAGCGACCAGAAATCTGTTGCGCAACCTCACATATCTGCCTTACACCGACTTGACGCACCCTTCTTTTGACCCCAACTCTGTTGAGGAGCTTTCTGTTGAAGATAAGCTTTACTTCGTTAGCGGAGATATGAACGTTTCTACGCTTGAGGTTGCAGGTCTGTCTCTGGCCAACATGGAGTTTTACGCAGACCTTGCAGATAGCATCGTTGAGCTTTTTGAAGGGGATTTGAGTTATGCAAATCTCTATTCCCTCATTACATCCAAAAAATGGACAATGGAAACAATGATGAAGATTGCCACGTTGGCAAACCTTGATGCCGACGAAACCGATGGAGATCTGAGTGTTATCGACAAGGGTGACACCATCGGATATCACCAATACCTCAACTCCACACTGTGGTATTTTTATGCTTCGGGTGGCCGCATTACAACAAAGAACGATAATGGCGTGCCCGAATTGACCATCAAAACAGCGAGAAACCAAGATTTGGTAAACTACATCTACGATCACCTCAATTCGACCATTTCTGTTCCGTGGATCCCCAACGCTTATTCGGCAATTCTTGACCAAAACTTCCTTACAGGTGACGTGCTTTTCATGGATTGCTCGCTCTACGAGATCAGAATGGAGATCTATCCTCGCGCCGAGTTTGAGTACGGTATTTTGCCTTGCCCGATCTATGAAGAGGGAGATGACTATCATAGTGTTATCTTCTTTAACAACTGGGCGCATCTTTGGGCAATTCCCTGCATGAACGAAAACTTTGAAAATGCACAACGTATGTTGCAAATTATGGCGGTTTACTCCAGCTTAAGTGATTCTACAATGTACGCCTACTACGATAGAACCATCTACCTCAACGCCGCACCCGATAACGGCTCCCGTGAGGTAATGGATACCATCAGACAGTCGATGGTTTATGACATTGCATTGCTTTACGACTGGGGCGGATTGGAAACGATGCTGAACGACCTCGACACCGCTACGTCCAACCCTTATGCTGCAGCGGTCAACGGTATCGAAACACGCATCAACCCCTTGATTCAAAGCACCGTGGAAAAACTGAGAGATCCTACACTTGGTATGGAATAACAAACAAAACAGAGAGACGGGATAGCGATCTTGCTATCCCGTCTCTCTGTTTTTGCAAATTCTTATTTTGCCTTGAGTGCGAGGTCGAGCCAAACGAGTCCCATGCTGAACGCATCATAAAGGCCTTCTTTTTTGCCTTGCTTGATGATCTTGTTGGGGTCTTTGGAGTCGATGACCTGAATGAAAACGTCCTTGGGGAGCTTTTTGCCCTCCACTTCTTTGTAGGACATAATTTCCAAAACCAGAATGCACTTCTCATTCATATCGCCGTAGCAAATGGTGTTGCCCTCACGAACGAGCGGCTTATCCAAATATTCGAGGTACTTGCCCTCTACCTTTGCTCTTGTCTCTGCCATATATCTATCCTCCTTGGGGAATTGTAATCTCTGTTATTATCATACCACGTATTTGCAAAAAAGTCAATGCTTATTTGAGATTTGTTGATTTATTTTTATAACAGTCTTTGTCTCTTGGGTTTTTAGAGTTGTTGAAAATCAAGAAAGGCTCCCTTGTGTAAAGGGAGCTGTCAAATGCCGTAAGCGCATTTGACTGAGGGATTGTTTTTGCTGTGAACCAATTTTATTACAATCCCTCCGTCGCGCTTTGCGCGCCACCTCCCTTTGCACAAGGGAGGCTTTTCTTATATCATTGTGTTACTTGATCAGTACGAGTGATTTTAGAATTTTAACTTTTATAGGAGCGACTGCAAAATTTGCTCGATCTCCGCGAGCGTGGTGGCGGACATGACCGCATTTCTCGCATTTGCCGCACCGCGCATACCGTGCAGATACCACGCAAGATGCTTGCGGCTTTCGGCAACGCCAACCTGCTCGCCTTTTTCGTGAACAAGCCCGCGCGCGTGTTCGAGTGCTATCGCAAAACGCTCCTCTTTGGTGGGGGGCGTGTAGGTTTTTCCCTCGAGGGCAGAGAGAATTTCGGAAAAGATCCAAGGATTTCCTTGCGCGCCGCGCGCGACCATAATGCCGTCGCAGCCTGTTTCTTCAAACATCCGAAGAGCATCCGCCGCCGAGAAAATATCGCCGTTTCCCACAACGGGAATGTCCACCGCTTCTTTGACGGCGCGAATGATGCTCCAATCGGCTTTGCCCGAATACATCTGCTCTTTTGTGCGACCGTGTACGCAGATCATCGAGGCGCCCGCATCGGCAAGACGCTTGGCAAGCTCAACGGCGTTGATGCTGTCATTATCCCATCCCGCGCGAATTTTAACAGTGACGGGAATTTTGACTGCTTTGACCGTTTGACGCACCACGTCTGCCGCTAAAATGGGATTTTTCATCAGCGCCGAGCCCTCGCCGTTGCCAACGATCTTTGCCATCGGGCATCCCATATTGATGTCAATGATCGAGGGCGGAACCTCGCTGATCGTTCCGCGATAGTCGTTGCTCTCCAAAAGTGCCGCCGCGCGAGCGACGAACTCGGGCTCGGCGCCAAACAGTTGTACTGCCATAGGGAGCTCTTCGCGAAGGACTGCCGCCAGAGGTGCGGTTTTGGTGCGCTCGACGGTGATGGGACGCTTGCAAAGTTGCTCATAGCAAAGCGCTTTTGCCGACACCATTTCACTCACGGTGTACTCCGCGCCAAACCTGCGCGCCATGGCGCGAAAGGTGCGGTCACTCACCCCCGCAAGCGGGGCAAGACATATTCCGTTTTTGATTTCAATGTCAGCAATTTTCATTACGTTCTCCGTTTTTGTGTGGTTTTTTCTGACTTTATACCAAAAGAGTTGGTGAAATTAAAAATAACTTTTGGTAGTTAGGCTTTAGTGAAAGGCTCCCTTGTGTAAAGGGAGCTCCCACCGAAGGTGGGTGAGGGATTGTCTTTTTGAAAGAAATCCAATACAATCCCTCCGCCTCGCAGTTGCTCGGCACCTCCCTTTACACAAGGGAGGCTTAGTGGGGGTTCGTTTAATCCCCTATCGGCTCGGCATCCCACCAGAGCAGGTAACCGCCGCGAGGTGAATAAACGATGGTGCCCCTATAATTTCCTTCTTTCAAGGGGATGTTGTTGGGTTGGTAATCATCTATTGCGGAATCGTATGTTATGGAATGGGTTTTGCCGTTTTCGTCTTCCCACGAAATGCTTTTGGTGATTCCTCCACTTTTGTGGTATGATTCATTATAACGGAATTCACCTGTGTAGGTCGCGTAATTTTCAGACATCATATCCTCGCGCAGGGAAAGATATTCATATAAATTCCAACAACCAAAAAAGCAAAGGAGAAGTGCAACGAGAAGCGCCGCAAAAAAAGTTTTGTTATTGTCTTTTTCTTCGTTTTTGGCTGTTATTTTTTGCTTTTTGCTCAGTATTTTCTTTTGCTTTTTCTTTTTGTTGAGATGCTCAAAAAGGACATAAAACACCGCAAATCCAATAATGGCAAGAGCAAACAATAGAACCATGCCAACTATTTTTTGTAGCATTAAACTTTGAATAATTTCCTCGTACATTTGCTCTCTCCTTTCGCTGTTTTAGGCTATCGGCTCGGTATCCCACCAGAGCAAAAATTCACCTGTGTGGCGAACTAACTTAAGCCTTCCCCTTGAGGGGGAGGTGGTGAGTTTTACGAGCCGGATGAGGTGTAGGACGTAACGCGTCCGTTTGGATTGCTTGTGTCTGACGCCATCTTCGATGGCTACACCTCATCAGTCCCTTGTCGCTTGCGACATTTGACAGCTTCTCCTCGAGGAGAAGCCTTAAAAGAAACCCGCTGAACGTTGTTGTAATTTATTCTCCTATCGGCTTGGCATCCCACCATAGCAGGTAATCGCTCGAGGGGGAGTAGACAATGGTGCCTGTGTAGTAGGTGCCTTCTTCTAATTTTTTGCCGTGTTCTTGATACTTGTTGATGTGGTGGCTGTATTCTACCTCTATCTGTTCGCCATCTGCGTTTTGAAAACGCACGTGTTCGATAGAAGATTTTCCGGTGGTTTCGTAACAATAAAATTCACCTGTGTAGGTGACATAATTCTCGTTTATCATATCCTTACGCAAGGAAAATAAACGGTGCGCCTCCACACCGACAAGGATAAAAACGGTTACTAGCATCACAATGATTGCAGGGAGCGTGTCGTCTTTCTCTTCTTTTTTCTGCTTCTTTTTGGGGTTCTGCTTTTTCTTTTTGGCAGGGAGCAAAACGGCTACGTAGAGCATTACAAAAAGACCAACAACAATGCCAACAAGAAGCAACGTCTTGATGAGTTCGAATCGCATCAATGCCCTAAAAATTTCTTCGTACATTCGCTCTCTCCTTTCACTGTTTTATTCTAACGGCTCAGCATCCCACCAGAGCAAAACGTCGCCACGTGGTGAATAAACGATGGTTCCCACGTAGGTGCCCTCTTTCAATTCTTGACCGTTTTCTTTGAAGTTGTCGATGCGGTGGTAATACCGAATGCTCTCAAACTCGCCGTCCTCGTTTGTCCATTGAACATGGTTGCTTGTTGTAGTAGAAAAACCTTTTGAATATGTTTTTACCGATCTAACGGTGTAGCACTCAAACTCGCCTGTGTAAGTGACGTAATTTTCGGTAAGCATATCTTCGCGCAGGGAGAGATAATCATACAAAGCCATACCAAAGGTAACGCAAAAGGCGATAACCCCAACAATCACGACCGCAAGTGCTTTGTCCTCGGCGGTTTCAATAAAGTTGTTCCATTTCTTCTTTTTGGCGCTTTTCTTTTTCTTCTTTTTCTTGTCTTTGATCAGAACGTATACGTAAATCGAAATAGGGATAGCGAGAAAAAGCAACACCCAAAGCATCATCAAAAAAAGATCGCTTTTCATCAAGTCTCTTATAATTGGCTCGTACATTTGCTCTCTCCTTTCGGCGTTTTATTCTATCGGAACGGCATCCCACCAGAGCAAAAAGCCACTCGAGGGGGAATAGACGACGGTACCTTCGTAATAGCCATCTTTTAATGCTTGATCGGTTGTTTGGAATTGATTGATGTGGTAGTTGTGTCTTATGCTCTTGATCTCGCCCTGCTCGTTTGTCCATTGCAAATAATCAGGGCCTCGTCTGCTGGCGTCGTAGTAAAATTCACCGGTGTAGGTGGCGTAGTTTTCGTTTATCATATCCTCGCGCAGGGAGAGATATCTGTATAGACTTGTGCCAAAGCAAATGCAGAAAAACACAACACCAATAATAACAAACCCCAATGCCTGCCCCTCGGGAGTTTCTCGGAGGTTCTGCACCCATTTTTTCTTGTTTTTGTTCTTTTTTCGCTTTGCTTTCTTCGCCTTGCGTGCAGCATATGTGTGATATGCGGTGGGGAGAATGAGAAAAAGCAGCGTCCAAAGAAGCATTCCCCAAAGCTGCCATTTCATCAAATGGCGGATGATTTCCTCGTACATTTGTCTCCCCCTTTCGGTGTTCTCTCCACAATTATACAAAGAAAAAGCACTTTTGTCAAGAAAGGGGCGAAAATTTGTTCGACAGTTACCGCAAAAAGAAGGGAACGTGCGACAAAAACGTGCATACGTCGGCTCGTTTTGGGTGTTTTTCGGTCATTTTGCGTCTGTTTGTGTCAAGCGGTTTTTCTTGACAACAAGAAAGGGAAGTGGGATAATCGAATAAAGTGCAGAGTGCAGAATGCAAAGAGCAGAGTTATAAGCAAAACCGGTAGGGGACGGCGCCCTCGACGTCCCGAAACGAACGCGCTTTGCAAAACAAACAATCAACTTGTCATTTTTTGCGCTTCGCTTAGAAGGATAATGTTGCGATTTTGCAGGTCGCCTCAAAACGGGACGTCGAGGGCGCCGTCCCTTACCGGCTATTTGCTTTCTGGGATTTTTGCTTTTTCTTTTTTTGTTTGAGATTTCTTGGAGGGGGTGCAGGGGGAACCCTTCTTGGCAAGAAGGTTCCCCCTGCATTCACCCAAAAGAAAGGACGACCAAATGAAAATGACACAAACGCTTTTAATCATTCTTGCCATCATATTTGCGGTGGCGCTGGCGCTGACGATTGCGATGATCAGTCTTTCGTATATGCGGGTGGGGAGCGAGGATACGCGACCGCAGTGGGAGAATACAACACCCACACTGCAGATTACAACGCCGATGCTTTCCGAAACCACAACGCCCGAGGAGATCACGATTCCCGAAGAGCCACCCGAGAGCAACAGTCTCTCTTTCGCGTCGGCGGGGGATGGAACCTGCACCGTTATTGGTGTTGGAACCTGTACCGATTCCTGTGTGGTGATTCCTGCGTATTCCCCTGCGGGGGATCGCGTCACGGCGGTGTCGGCGCGCGCGCTTTATGGGCTAAAACAGGTCAATGCTATTCAAATTCCCGCAACCGTGGAGCATATTGGCGCACTCGCGTTTGCTGCCTGCCCAAACCTTGTTTATATATCCGTCAGTGATGGAAACGAGGAATATTGCGACATCGACGGCATCCTTTACACATCCGACGGGCGCGAGCTTTTGCTCTATCCGCCAATGCGCGCAGGCTCGAGTGTGACCATCAGTCTCGTGACCACCGAGATTGCCGAAATGGCATTCTATAATTGCGCGTATCTCACGCATATTTATTACACGGGGAGTCCCGAAATGTGGGAGCGCATCAGTATCGGATCAAAGAATTATTCTCTCACCGCCGCTGCAAAAACGTTTGGGTGAGGGGAGTGCAGAGTGCAGAGTGAAGAGTTGTAAGAGAGCGGTAGGAGTGACCATTGGTCGTCCGCAAAACGCAAAGACGTCGCAGATTCATTTTATGAGCTCTTACAACACAAAAAGGCAGAGAACAAATCTCTGCCTTTTTGAATTATGACATTACATACGTTTAGTCTGTAATTACCTGGTGCATACCTCTTCCGGTTGCCACGAATCTTTCAAGATACGCTTTTGCTCCCATAGGGTCCTTAACGCCGCGCATATTGATATCCCACTCACCTACTACGTCTACGTAGACCGTACCGTAGTTGAAAATTCTACCCCAGAAGGTTTGCTTCACCGTTACGGAAAGCACGCGCGTTAAGATGTTTGTCTTCTCATGCTTGGAGAAAATGCCGCATCTTAGCACGACCTTGTTGTTGTAGAAGGAGATCGTTTCGTCCTTAATATTGATGATCTTCACGATCATAATAATGAGAGGAACGATGAGGAAGGAAAGCAAAATGTGCCAAGGGCGAACTACGCTCCAGGCGCTTTTTCTCATTACGTAATTGGGTTTTACAATGTTAGCCATGGAAAAATCCTCCTTGTTGAATTTACTTTATTATACAATAATCTCGCACTTAAGTCAAGAGCATTGTGAAAAATTTCGTAAATTTTTTTAACAGGAAAACGAGGCGAGAAGCGCATAAAAACACGAAAAAAATTACAAACACGAGTGATATACGCCCCCCTTTTTTCGTTTATTAGGGTAGAGAGGCCAAATTTTTATCTGTAATTATCACTTTTTTATCTGTGAATAAAAATTTGGCAAAAAATTCTTGACATTTGCCCGTTATGCGCTATAATAAAATTATAGCTCAAATAAAGATCAGGAGGTAAGAAAGGATGAAAAAACGAATTTTGACACAAGTCGTGTTGCTGCTTTTGATTGCAACCATGTGTCTGCTTTCCGCTTGCAAGGCAGAGCCTGTGCAAGGTGAACGCGGCGAAAAGGGAGACACGGGTGCAACGGGTAACGGAATTGCCGACATCGCCACCGAAAAGGTCGATGGCGGAACAAAGGTGATCATCAAGTACACCGATTCCACCAAGCCCGATGTTGAGTTCATCATTCCCGATGGCGAAAAGGGTGAACAAGGTCTGCAAGGTGAAAAAGGCGACACAGGCGAAACAGGCCCCCAAGGTGAAAAAGGTGACACGGGCGCCACGGGTCCTCAAGGACCTCAGGGCGAAAAGGGCGAACAAGGTGAAGCAGGCCGCGGCATTCTCGAGGTTGAAATTATTGACGGATGCTTGTGGATCACCTTTACCGACGATCCCGAAAATCCCATCAACGTAGGTCGCGTTACCCCCGAAGAAGAACCCGAAAAACCTGCGCCTACCTTCCCCGAAAAGGTAGACCTCGAGGGCTACACCTACAAGGCATACGTGCGCTCCGATTACGCGAGCGAGGATCCCATGACAGATGGAAATCCCGAGTTCTATTGTGAAGATTTTTGGGTCAGCTATTCTCAAAGCGAGAATGATGTGCTTTCTTACTCCGTATATACAAGAAACCGAAAAATCGAACAAGATTACAATGTCAAAATTGAACAGGTCTCTCAAAACGGGAATATGTCGTATGAACTGTCTCAGTTTTACCAAAACGGACAGACCTTTGAATTGACGGTTATTTTGGCGAAATCTGCCGCTAACGCTGCCACCAGGGGCCTTTTGCGTGACCTGAATGCAATGGAGACGCTTGATCTGCGCTATCCTTCCTACGACCAAAATTCCATCAAAGAGCTGTCGATGGGCAACAAGCTCTATTATCTGAGTGGTGATATGAATATTTCCACGCTGGATAATGTTGCGGCTACGGTTGTCAATCTGCCTCTTTACAATGCAATTTCCGAAGCTATGGTGGAACTTTTCGAGGATTCTATCTACAACAACATTTACGATCTGGTTTCCGCTAACCGTTGGACGATGGAAGCACTTTTATGGATGTCGATGCTGTCAACCATCGATATTGACGACGACGGCATTTTTGAAACCAACGGCGATGATTCTATCGGCTATTTCCAATATGCAGCTGCGCCTCTGTACTACTTCTACGGTGCGGGCGGACGCATTAGTGAAATACAAGATGACGGCTACCCCGATCTGGTCATCCAAAACGAAGAAAACGAGATGATTTTCAACTACATCTATGAGAATTTTAACCAGTACAACACTGTTTTCCCCATACCAAACGGTTATTCGGGAACAAGATTAAACTGCTTCTTGAGTGGTTGCACACTCTTTACCGATATGACGCTGTGGGATATTCGTGACGACATTTATACGGGCTGTTATTTTGAATACGGTATTCTGCCCACCCCGACGTTTGAAGATGGAGGCGATTACCATAGCCTTGTGGCGTTCTCCAACTGTGCACATCTGTGGGCGATCCCCACAATTGTGGGGGATGCCGAAAAGGCGCAAATCATGATGCAGGTTATGGCGGCGTATTCCGATGTAGATATTGAAGGTTCCACAATGGATGCGTATTACACCAGAGTCCTGTACTTCACCACTGCCGGCGACCCCGGTTCTCGCCAAGCGATGGACATCATCAAAAACTCGATGACCTATGACATTGCAACCCTTTACAACTGGGGTACCTTTGTAACCGTTTTGGAAGGCCTTGACACCATCGGCTATAATCCGTATTACTACACCACAGATGATATGGATTACGCGTATGCGGATATGGCAACAACTATTTTGCAGTTCCAATCCGCTTCCGGTAAGTAATAAGATTTTATTAAGCAATACAAAACCCCGCGCCTGCCGAGTGCAGACGAGGGGTTTTGTGTTTTTCAGGAATAAACCCAAACTCCCACTCATATATTGCAACAGAAACATTTGAACATTGGGAGGCTGAATATGTTTGTTTATTCTATGCGTGCGAGCACCATTAAACTCGTGGGGGTCATTTGTGTTGCGTTGACGGTTCTGATCACATTGATCGCGTTCGTTCCTACTTATGCCATTCCGAGCCAACCGGCAGCAGATGCCGACGCGGATGTGCAATATTCTTACGATAAGGTCAAAACACCTTCCGATGCCGCCAATTTTTTGGCACAGTTCGGTTGGGAAGTAGAGGCAACTCCCGTGGAAGAGAAAACGGTGACGATTCCCTCGGAGTTCGATAAAATTTTTGCAGCCTACAACGAGCTGCAAAAGTCGCAAGGACTCAACCTGACAAAGTACCGCGGCAAGGATGTCACGCGCTATACCTTCGCAATCAAGAATTACGAAGGATATGAGGGCACGGTTTGGGCAAATGTGCTGGTCTACCGCAACCGCGTCATTGGCGGAGATATTTGCTCGGCAGATGTTTCGGGCTTTGTCCACGGATTTGAAAAGAAATAGGCAGAAAAAGGAGAGCCGAAGACACGGTTTTGTGTCAAATCGGCTCTTTTTTGTGCCGTTTTAGTTAGTTAAAGTGTCCAAATTCACCATTTTTGTGCGCGGATTTATATATAAATATAGTAAAAAACGCCGTGCGACATTTACTGGGGCGACATAAAAACCCCGAAAATGTCCAAAACGGAAAAAAATAGGTATTTTTGGAAAAAATATTTGTGAATTTTTTATGAAAAACCACACAGAAATTACCTAATTATGATATAATGTTGCCATGGAGCAAAGCTCCAAATTTTATAAGGAGGTTTTCGTATGAAAAACCGTAACGTTTTACGTCTTCTCGTGCTTGTTATGGCACTGGTAATGACGTTGGTTATCGCTTCGTGTGAAAAGCCCGAAGCTCCTCATGAGCACGCATTTGATGCAGGCACCGTAACTAAGGCGGCTACCTGCACCGAAAAGGGTGTAAAGACCTTTAAGTGCGAATGTGGTGAAACCAAGACCGAAGAGATCGCAGCTCTCGGCCACAAAGAAGTAAAAGTTGATGCTAAGGCAGCAACTTGCACCGAAACAGGTCTTACCGAAGGTAAGAAGTGCTCTGTTTGTGGTGTAGAAACCAAGAAGCAAGAGACCGTAAATGCTCTGGGCCACAAGGCTGGCGCAGCAGCAACCTGTACCACTGCACAAACTTGTACAGTATGTAACGCAGAACTTGCAGCAGCTCTGGGTCATAAGCCCGGCGCAGCAGCAGATTGCACCACAGCACAAACTTGTACAGTATGTAACGCAGAACTTGCAGCAGCTCTCGGCCATAAGCCCGGCGCAGCAGCAGATTGCACCACAGCACAAACTTGTACAGTATGTAACGCAGAACTCGCAGCAGCTCTCGGCCATAAGCCCGGCGACGCAGCAACCTGCACCACTGCACAAACTTGTACAGTATGTAACGCAGAACTCGTAGCAGCTCTCGGCCACAAGGCTGGCGCAGAAGCAACCTGCACCACTGCACAAACTTGTACAGTATGTAACGCAAAACTCGCAGAAGCTCTCGGCCACAAGGACCAAGACAGTAACTATAAGTGTGATGTTTGCGATGCAGACCTTTGCACAACTCACGTTGAAGAAGCAATTCCCGCCGTGGAAGCAACCTGCACTGCAGGAGGTTGGACCGAAGGTAAGAAGTGCTCTCAGTGTGGACATATTATTGTCGCACCGCAAGCTACTAATGCACTCGGCCACAAGGCTGGCGCAGAAGCAACCTGCACTACTGCACAAACTTGTACAGTATGTGGTGAAAAACTCGCAGATGCACTCGGCCACAAATTTGCAGAAGGCAAGTGCACCGTTTGCGGTGAACCTGATCCCGACTTCATTCCTCCTCACGACCACGTATTCATTAGTGGTGTGTGCAAAATCTGTGGCGCAGAAGATCCTAATTATGTACCTTGCGAAACCCACAGCTACCTGACCGACTATGCTAACAACGCCTCCAGATTCAATGCGGCTTGGGGTGTATGTGATGTTTGTGGTTATGTAGATGATTTCCACGAGCATGTTCTTGAGAACGGCAAGTGCAAGTACTGCGAAGACTTTGAAGTATTCGAAATGCAAGTTGAATCTGTATTCGAC
>JAZNZC010000148.1:0-8844 GCA_045594745.1 Eubacteriales bacterium | reverse complement strand
TCCCGTAGGCGTAGTTGCAGCAGCAGGCGCAGCAGCTCCCGCAGCAGAAGAAAAGACCGAGTTCGACGTTATCCTTGCAAGCTTCGGCGCTAAGAAGCTCGACGTTATCAAGGTTGTTCGTGAGCTCACCGGTCTTGGCCTGAAGGACGCTAAGGACCTCGTTGAGGCTGCTCCTAAGGCTATCAAGGAAGGCGTTTCCAAGGATGAGGCTGAGCAAGTTAAGGCTGCTCTCACCGAGGCAGGCGCAACCGTTGAAATTAAGTAATTTAACCTTACTTTTATTTCAATCATTGTCTAAAGATAACCGAAAAAATGGCTACCGTAATTTATACGGTAGCCATTTTTCGTCTTACAAACGCTCATATTATAAAAAATCCTGTACTATTATAGAAAAAGAATAATTCTTATTCTATAATTTCATACTGAAACAGCTCGCAATGCAGTCTTGTTCCCTCGTCCACACCGGAGGGGAGGAGTGCCAGCGCAATAAAGAGCGGTGGGGTTGTGGGTGAGGCATCGTCGCGCAGGTAGGCGTACTCGCCCTCAATCTTGATTACGGTATAATCTTTCGGTTCCATTTGTTCTCTCCCTTTCGTTTTCGCAAGCTTTGTTATGTGTATTTTATCATATTTCCCCCACTTTTGCAAGTATTTGCACCTCTTTTGGGATAGAAAATAAGAAAATGCCAAGAAAATGAAAAAATTTCAAACTTTTTTCTAAAAACCCCTTTTCTTTTCAAAATTTTTATTGTATAATATAGTCAGATAATTATGTCGTGTTGCAAAATGCGGCATTTCACAAATAATTCCCGCCCGACTGCGATTTTCGGGCGGCGGAAGAAAGGATTCATGGTACCATCTATGAAACAAAAGTACAGCATTACAGTTGCAGATATGGAGCTGAACATCATCAGCGACGCTTCCCCCGATGAGGTAGAAAATATTGTTGGCATGCTCGATCGCCGCATGCGCGATATTAACCTCAAGAGCCCTCGTTGCACCAAAAACGAGGCGGCTATCCTTTGCGCTCTCGCATATTGCTCTGAAAGAATGGCAATGCAAGAGGCCTTCAAAAAGGTAGAAAAGGACGCTTTCCGCTTCTCTGCAGAGAACGAAAAGCTCAAGAAGACCATTGAAAGCTTGCAGGAGGAAGTAGACAATCTGCGCAAGGATGCCAGCGTAATGCGTTCTATCCTTGACCACGCCGCAGCTGCTAACGCCCCCGTAAAGGAAGAAAAGCCCAAGTACGTTCCCAAGCCGTTCAACAAAAAGGCTGAGGAAGAACAGGCACAGATCTCTGTATTTGAAGAGGCTGCAACCGCCGAGGAAGCTATTGCCGAGGCCGCTCCCCAAGAGGAAGCTCCTGTTGTGGTGGAAGAAGCAACTTCTCAGAAGAGCACATCCAAGAATCGCGTTGGCGCGATGTTTGATTTTTTGACCTTTAGTGATGTCTGATAAGCGCATCCAACCCTTGCCCGAGCTGCTCTGCCCTGCGGGTTCGCCCGAGGCGCTTGACGCGGCGATTGAAGGCGGTGCCGATGCCGTTTATCTCGGCGGCACCACATTTAATGCAAGAATGAATGCCCACAATTTCGGCGGAGACGCATTGCGCTCCGCCGTTTTGCGCGCGCACTCCTATGGTGTAAAGGTGTATCTCACGCTCAACACCCTTGTGGGTGACCGCGAAATTTCTGCCGCTCTTGTCGCCGCCGAGGAAGCGGCAAACGCGGGTGTGGATGCTTTGATCGTTGCCGACCTTGGCGTAGCGGCGGCTCTGCATCGTACTTTCCCTACGCTCGAGCTCCACGCAAGCACACAAGCATCCTCGCACAATTCCCTCTCTGCGCAAAAGCTGAAAGAGATTGGATTTAGCCGCATTGTCATTGCGCGCGAAACGCCTGCCGCTGATCTGTTTGAAACGGTAAAAAATTCTCCTTTGGAGATTGAAATGTTCATTCACGGAGCACTTTGTGTCAGCCATTCGGGGCAATGCCTATTCTCCTCACTTGTGGGTGGGCGAAGTGGCAACCGCGGTGAATGTGCACAACCCTGCAGACTTCCCTTTGCCTGCAAGAAGGGCGGATGCTCCTATCCCCTCTCGCTCAAGGATCTTTCGCTTGCCGAGCACGTGCCAGCACTGATCGAGAGCGGCGTTGCATCCCTCAAGATTGAGGGCAGAATGAAAGCCCCCGAATACGTGCGCGACACTACGCGCATTTGGCGCCGACTTCTTGACGAGCGCCGCGCCGCTACCCCCGACGAGATGCGTGAGCTTGCTTCTATCTTCTCGCGCGGTGGGTTTACCGATGGATATTACCGCGAGAAAATTGACGAAAAAATGCTTGGTGTGCGCTCCGAGGATGACAAATCCGCATCTCGTACACTCACTCCTTTTGTAGGTATCACAAGAAAAGTACCGCTTGATTTTGCGGTACGGATGAAAGAAAACGAGCCGATAACACTCACCGTGAGTGACAAAAGCCGTCAAATTTGCGTCACAGGTGACGTTCCGCAGGCGGCTCTGACCGCGCCGCTTTCTGCCGAGCATCTTGAACGTAATCTTTCAAAACTCGGTGGAACGCCCTACTCTGTTGGCTCTTTTATTGTCGAGATGGACGACAGACTCATGCTGCCCGTCTCGCGTTTGAATGATCTTCGCCGCCGTGCGATCGCCGCGTGGGAGGCAGAGTTTGCTCCAAAAACAATCGAAAAAACGCCCTACGTGATGCAAAAATCGCAACACGTGTGTCAAAAAACGCGCTCCGCGCGCTTTTATACGCCCGAGCAGATCACGCCCGCGGCAAGAGACTTTTTCGACCGCATCTACCTGCCGCTTGGCAAGGAGAGCGAAGAAGTCGACGGTGTCGTTTTGCCGCCTGTCATTTTTGAGCGCGATCTCCAAAGAGTTGCCAAGATGCTCACTACCGCCGCCGCAAAGGGGGCGCGCTATGCACTCGTTGGCAACCTTGGACACATCGAAATTGTCAAGCAAGCAGGACTTATTCCCGTAGGCGATTTTCGCTTCAACGTCACCAACTGCGAAACCGTTCGCGTATTGGAAGATATGGGCATCTCTTCGGTCATTCTTTCTCCCGAATTGAGTCTGCCGCAGGCGCGCGATATCAAGGGTGACACATCCCTCATCGTTTACGGACGCATCCCCTTGATGACAGTTGAAAAATGCGTCATTCGCGAGATAGCCGATTGCGACACGTGTGACAAAAACGCTGCAATTCTAACCGACCGTCGCGGCGTGCGCTTCCCCGTTCTGCGCGAGTGGGAGCATCGCAACGTCATTTATAACAGCTTACCTACGTCAATGTCGGATAGACAGGATCAACTCCTCAAGGCGGGTATTACCGCACAGCATTTTCTCTTCAGCACCGAAACGCCCGACGAGGTAGATGAGATCATCAGACTTTGGAAAAAGGGAGAAGCGTTGCCTTGCCCTGTAAGGAGAATTTGACATGACGTTTGAAGAAAGAAAAGCACTTGCACGCTCCTATCTTGGCAAAACGGTGCATATCGGCATCGACCGCCCCATCGGCTACGTGCATCACAAAGGAAAATATGATCTCGTCTATCCAATCAATTACGGTTATATTCCGGGTGTTCTTGGCGGTGACGGTGAGGAGATGGACGTTTATCTTTTGGGGGTGGAGGCTCCCGTAAAAGAATTCGACGCGCACATCATTGCCATCGTGCACCGCAAGGATGACGTTGAGGACAAGCTTGTCGGCGTGCCCGAGGGAATGACCTTTACAGCAGAAGAAATCGCGGCAGCGGTGCATTTTCAAGAGAAATACTATCACTCTTATATAGAGAACATCGATTGATATAACCTCCTACATTTTTTACAGAAAAAACGTCAAATCAATTGAAAATCGCGGACCTATACAGGGCTCCCTCCGGGAGGGAGCTGACGCCGCAGGCGGCTGAGGGAGCCCACGTGTATTAAAAATCACCAGTCACGCAGGCTCCTTCCACCGCTATCGCGGTCCCCCTCCCTCTCGGAGGGAGGCTTATGGTAACTTTGCCTTAGCAAAAAGTATTTTACCTTGCTTTTCCTCAGAATTGTTTTTCAATAAAAACATCACAGTTTTGCAAAAAGGACTTGCTTTTTTGCAAAAACGGTGTATAATATCTATTGAATAAAATTACAGACAGAAAGAAGGATATAAAAATGTCAGAATGTACGCATGATTGCTCTACTTGCTCCAGCAACTGCTCTTCGCGTCAGCAACCGCAGAGCTTGCAGATCCCTGCAAATGCGCTGAGCGATGTAAAGCACGTTATAGGAGTTGTCAGCGGCAAGGGCGGCGTTGGTAAATCGCTCGTCACCTCTATGCTCGCTGTTCTTTTGCAAAGAGAGGGATACAAGGTGGGTATTCTCGATGCCGACATCACCGGCCCCTCTATCCCCAAGGCGTTCGGCCTTCACAACGTTGAGGTCTTTGGCGACGAAAACGGAATGATCCCCCCTCGCACCAAAACGGGAATTGATATGATCTCCGTCAACCTGCTTCTTGGTAACGACGAGACCAAGCCTGTCATTTGGCGCGGCGCGATGATCGCGGGAACGGTTCAACAGTTTTGGACCGAGACCATTTGGGACGTTGACGTTCTTCTCGTGGACTGCCCTCCCGGCACGGGCGACGTACCGCTGACCGTGTTCCAATCTCTGCCGCTTGACGGTGTTGTCATCGTTTCCAGCCCTCAGGATCTCGTTTCGATGATCGTCAGCAAGGCTGCCAACATGGCAAAAATGATGAACGTACCCGTCCTCGGACTTGTTGAGAATATGAGCTACGTCAAGTGCCCCGACTGCGGCAAGGAGATCAAGGTGTTTGGCGACAGCCACATCGAAGAGGTTGCCGAAAAGTTCGGTTACGACCTTCTCGCTCGCATCCCGATGGATCCCAAGCTTTCCGCCCTCGTTGACCGCGGCATGATCGAGCTGATGGAAAACGATTATATGGATAAGGCAGCGCAGGCCGTTATTGAAAAACTGAATTTGACACAAGCGTGAGTTTTGTTTTAAGAGATTGCGGGGGGAACTTTTTTCGCGAGAGAAAAACATCGCAACGTTCCGTTGCTACGGAAATATTTCGCAAGCGAAATATTACAGTTCCCCCGCCCCCTTCAAAAAGCGCTCACAAAGCAACGAAACCCCGATAGATTTTGAAAATCTGTCGGGGTTGTTTTGCTATTAGATGGGGTGAAACTTGATGAAATCAAAATTACTCTTTGTTCCCTTCGTTTTCTTCATTTACGTACTTCCTAAAAAAGTTTGACAACTGCTCATCATAGCACCCGATAATACAAAATATCAATCCAAGTGGTGCGCCTATAATGAACAACACATAGCCAAAATCGCCTTCATACATAATTGCTCCCATTAATGCAATCATTAAAAAAGCAAACCCAACCAATATTTTCTTTAGTCCCCTCATAGGGTAAAATCTCCTTCCAAATTTTTAAAATTTTTAAGCAAACAAAAAGGAAGCCATCTTTTGGATAGCTTCCGTAAATGCTATGAATCTCCCGACATCCGCATATCAGGCATCCCTACGTTGGCATTATCCAAATCAGGTTCTCGGTCGAAGGTCGCACCTTCCTCTCAGCCTGTATACAAGCTCCCGTTTGTTTGATTGTGGGTATATTATACATCATCTTATACGAATTTGCAATAGCTTTCAGTAATCTTTATTGAAATATTTTCAACAACAAATTTTTATTTATCGTTCTGTTTTACCGCAATTATTCGGCAAGAGCAAGCCCCGCCCTACGACACAGTTCCATTATAACACAAATCGGCAGAGAAAGCAATAACGCACTTAATAAAATACAAGCCCCCGATAAAAATTCTCTATCGGAGGCTACTATTATTCATTAACTAAATCGACTAATTTTTGATACCGTTCATCTGCTTTTAAGGATTCGAAGCGCGCATCTGCAAGCTTGGCTACTAAATTCTGATGTCTATCAATCCTATTTCGGTATAATCCGTGTGGAATCAAATTTAATAACGGAGATTTTGTCTGGGTATTATTATCAATCGTCGCGTAGTCATTCAAATCGTAATCAACCATCTTTTCAAGATATGATAATGCTTTGTCAGGATTTCCATCTTTTAGATATATCTCTGCAAGGAGCGCATATAAATCTCCGTGTTCACGATGATGAATCGGCGGCAAAACCTCGTTGTCCTTGAAAATACATTGTATCAATTCAAGAGAAATTTCCAAAGTGCTTGCGGCATCTTTGTATTTGCTTTGAAGCATATAACTTTTTGACAGGTGTGTGGTTATATCCAACATTCCCTCAAGATAATGCAAAACCCCATTTTGACAGCATTGGGATTCACGCTCGTAATCCTTTTTCCAATGTGTATAATAAGCATACATAACGTGATTATTAAAATCGGCACGGTACGGAAACTGCTCGGCATGAAAGTTTGCTTTTTCAAAGTCTCCATAGGCTGAATGTAAAATAACCATTATCATATGAGCACGCAAAACATCCGAGATATTCTTTGAATACGAAACAACAAGATTCGCGTATTTGATACATTCATGGTATATGTCTTGCGCATGCTCGGCATCATACAGTTCTTCATTTTCGGGATATGAAAGTGCAATTCCCGTTTCTAAACAATGCATCAGCAGTATTGTATTGTTGGGATATATCTTCAACCCCTCTTTCAAAGCGCAATAATTTGCAAAAAGACTTTTTGCAGTAAGCGGACGCAAAAGAAGTGCTTGCGCATTATTGACGATTTTCCAAACTTCTTCCGTGTCATTCGTCCCAAACATTCCAAACAACACATCTGTGCTTACACCAAACACGTGTGCTATCGGGACGACCTGTGAAATATCCGGCATTCCCGCGTCGTTTTCCCACTTTGAAACAGCTTGAAAAGTTACGCCAAGTTGTTCGGCGAGCTCTTCTTGGGTAAGATTTCTTTCTTTACGCAATCTGCGAATGATCTGCCCCATTGTCTCTTTCATAATAGAACCTCCACATTAGGTAATTGGTTTGCAATTATATTATCTCATATTGCTGGCGAAAAAAGAAGCGACTAAAAAATGAGTTCTCTTCAACTTTGCGTTGAGTTAATTATAGCACAAATATCTATGAAAAACAAGAATTTCATAAAACAAACTTATTCTCGTCAGGAAAAAACCTCTGTCAAGACTCTTTTTTGATCGTCAATTCCCTACTTTTTTATATAAAAGAATTGACAAGTTCAAAAAATTGTGCTATACTTGCTACGTATGTAATTTTATCGTATCAATCGAAAGGACAACCCCTATGAAATGGACATCCCTTAACGAACTGCGTGAAAAGTATTTGGCATTCTTTGAGTCCAAAGGACATCTCCGTTTGCCTTCTTTCCCGCTCGTTCCCATCAATGACAAATCCCTGTTGCTCATCAACTCGGGTATGGCACCTATGAAGAAATTCTTCACAGGTGAAGAAGAACCCCCGCGCAACCGCGTAACCACTTGCCAAAAGTGCATCCGCACCCCCGATCTTGAGCGCGTTGGTCACACCGCTCGCCACGGCACGTTCTTTGAAATGCTCGGCAACTTCTCCTTTGGCGATTACTTCAAGGAAGAAGCAATTCCGTGGGCTTGGGAATTTTTGACCGAGACCTTGGAGATCCCCACAGACCTGCTCTGGCCCTCTATTTACGAAGAGGATGAAGAAGCATACGGCATTTGGGTCAACAAGGTTGGCGTAAACCCCGCACACATCGTGCGCCTTGGCAAAGCCGACAACTTCTGGGAGCACGGCACAGGTCCTTGCGGCCCTTGCTCCGAGATCTATTTTGACCGCGGCATCAAATATGGCTGTGGTTCTCCCGACTGCAAGCCCGGTTGCGACTGCGACCGCTTTATGGAAATTTGGAACAACGTGTTCTCGCAGTTCAACAACATGGGCGACGGCACTTATACCGAGCTGACACAAAAGAATATTGACACCGGTATGGGCCTTGAGCGTCTGGCTTGCGTTATGCAGGGCGTGAACAATATGTTTGAGGTCGACACCATTCGCAAGGTGCTTGATAACGTATGTGCCATTGCCGGCAAGGAATACGGTGTTGATAAGAACACCGATATTTCCATCCGCGTTGTTACCGACCACATCCGCTCCGCAACCTTTATGATCTCCGACGGCGTTATCCCCTCTAACGAGGGACGTGGATACGTATTGCGCCGCATTTTGCGCCGCGCTTGCCGCCACGGCAAGCTCCTTGGCATCAACCGCTCCTTCCTGCCCGAGCTTGGCGTTATCGCCATTGGCGAATCCGAGGGCGCTTACCCCGAGCTTGCTGAAAAGAAGGACTACATTCTCAAGGTTATCGCAATTGAAGAAGAACGCTTCGATGCAACCATCGATGCAGGTCTCTCTATTCTCAACAAGCTTGTTGAAGATGCAAAGAAGAACAACCTCACCACCCTTTCGGGCGAGGACGTATTCAAGCTTTACGATACCTACGGCTTCCCCATCGACCTCACTCGCGAGATCGCAGAGGAAGCAGGTCTTGCTATTGACGAGGCTCGTTTTGCTGAACTCATGCAGGAGCAAAAGGTTCGCGCACGTGAGGCACGCGCAAACATCAGCGGTTGGTCCGATGCTTCCAAGAACCTCTTGGCTGACATCCCCGCAACCAACTTTGTTGGCTACGACTCTATGAATGCAAGCGCTAAGGTTCTTGCCATTCTTGCTGACGATATGTCTGTAAACGAAGTATCCGAGGGCGACTGCACCGTTATTCTTGACACCACCCCCTTCTACGGTGGGGGCGGCGGTCAGATCGGTGACACCGGCACGCTTG
>JAZNZC010000147.1:0-17534 GCA_045594745.1 Eubacteriales bacterium | reverse complement strand
CATCATCTTTCTGCCCGAGTCAAAGGGAGCTTCACCCGAACGGGGATAGCTTGCCTTTAAGTCATATTTTTTCATACCGAGCTTATCTGCCCAAGCGACGAGAGCCGCCTCGGTAGGCTCGCCCGTTACGTTACCTTCGGTATCGATCTCCGCATCACAGCAAAGAGCCATTGCGGAAGCGATCTGTTTTTCATCCTCACCGAAATGGTCTACAACGGTCATCTTATTCTGTGTGAGCGTGCCCGTCTTATCGGAGCAGATGATCTGTGCACAACCGAGAGTTTCCACCGCAGTCAGGCGACGAATGATAGCGTTTCTCTTGGACATATTGGTAACGCCCATCGAGAGAACCACGGTAACGACCATGGCAAGACCTTCGGGAATTGCCGCAACCGCCAAGGAAACCGCAACCATAAAAGAAGGAAGCAGAGTGTCGCTGAAGCTGAAGTTGCCCGCGCGGATAAGCTGTACGCCAAATACGATAATACAGATACCGAGAACGAGCCAAGTGAGAATTTTGGAAAGTTGATTAAGTTTTCGCTGCAAGGGAGTTTCTCCGTCCTCCGCCTGCTGAAGCGCACCGGCAATCTTACCCATTTCGGTATCCATTCCTGTAGCGGTAACAACGGCAGTTCCACGACCGTAAACGACCGTCGAGCCCATGTAGAGCATATTCTTACGGTCGCCGAGAGGAACATCCTTTTCTCCATCTTTGAGATTGATAATATCGATAAACTTGGTAACAGGAACAGACTCACCCGTAAGTGCGGCTTCCTCTACCTTCAAACTTGCATTTTCAAGAATTCTCGCATCTGCGGGAACGGCATCGCCTGCTTCAAGGAGAATGATATCGCCAACGACTAAATCCTCGCTGTGAATGATCTGCACCTTGCCGTCACGCAACACCTTGGATGTTGCCGCCGACATCTCTTGCAGGGCTTCGATGGCTTTTTCTGCCTTGCTTTCTTGGTAAACACCGAGAACCGCGTTTACGATAACAACGGCAAGAATGATGATGACATCGGCAAAGCTTTCGTTCTCCACCACAGCAAGCACACCGCTGATGAGTGCTGCAACGAGCAGAATAATGATCATCGGATCGGCAAGTTGCTCAAGGAAACGGCGAACGATAGATTTGCCCTTTGCGGCTGCTAACTTGTTTTTGCCGTTAGCTTCGAGTCGCCTCGCAGCCTCGGCAGAGCTCAAGCCTTCTTTCGTGCTCCCGAGCTCACCCAAGACTTTCTCTTGGTCTTCACAGTAAAATTTCAATTTCAAATCCTCCTATATTTTAATTTTTACTGAAACAAAAATAAAAAAGACGAAACCTACCTTTAGTAATAAAGATAAGTCTCGTCATTTAAGATAAAGCCAAGTAAACTGTGATGGTGACTTTACCACACTTACGTGCTGACTACTCCCTTATAGGACATTAGCTTGAGACAAAGTATAGTTGAGAAATATTACGCGAAAATAAACTTTTTAGCAAAAAAAGTGTTTTTTTAGAAAAATCAAAAATGTTGATTTGTTAATTTTCGCGTAATGTTGGAGCGATAAAATTTCGACGTAAAGTGATAAAATTCGTTCTGTTTACAAGTTTTTAATGAAAGGAAATATATGCGATATCTTCTTTTTAATCCGCTTTCGGGAAAAAACAATCAGTCTTACGAGGATGCGTCTATATACTCTGTGGTAGATAATCTTCCGACCAAGCTTATAGATTTAACTAAAATACGTAAGCTTTCCGACTTTTTTGAAATACTCGAGCCGTATGATGACGTGATCGTCTTTGGCGGTGACGGAACGCTGAACAAAATAGCAAACGATCTGTATGGCTTTCCTATCAAAAACGATATATATTACTATCCAAGCGGCACGGGAAACGATTTTGCAAGAGATGTGGGCTTGCAATCCGTCAATGAAACCGTTCAGATCAACGATTACATAAAAAAACTTCCTACTGTAACGGTGAATGGAAAGTCAAGCAAATTTATCAACGGTGTTGGTTTTGGTATTGACGGCTATTGCTGTGAGGTTGGAGATAAGCTGAAAAGCGAGGCAAAGCAGCCGAATTATACTACGATAGCAATAAAGGGGCTTTTATTTCATTTCAAGCCGGTAAATGCTACCGTTACCGTGGATGGAAAAGAAATGCGCTTCAAAAAGGTTTGGATAGCACCGACGATGTACGGTCGATATTACGGCGGTGGAATGATGCCAACGCCCGAGCAAAAGCGAGGTGCTGATGATAACAAGGTTTCCTTAATGTTATTCCACGGTTCAAGCAAGCTCAAAACACTTATGATCTTTCCATCTATATTCAAAGGCAAGCACGTAAAGCACAAGAAAAATATAAGCATCTTTGAGGGCAAAAGCGTAAGTGTCAAATTTGACAGACCTACGGCTTTGCAGATTGACGGAGAAACGGTGCTGAACGTGGATAGCTATACGGTTGCAGTATAAGCGTGACCATGAGGATTTAATTCAATGAATAAAGAAAAGCTTATTGTCATTATCCCTGCATACGAGCCGCCTCGGGAATTTATCGACTATGCAAGAGGGGTAGCAGGATTTGCGGGAGAGCTCGTCGTGGTGAACGACGGAAGCGGTCGTGAATACGATGATGTTTTTAATGAAATAGAAGCAATAGATAATGTAAAATACATAACCTACGGTGAAAACCACGGAAAAGGTTATGCACTAAAACAGGCTTTCAAATACTGTGCAGAAAAATACGACGAAAGCTACGTGTGCGTAACTGCGGATTGTGACGGACAGCACGATATAGCGGATATATATCGCGTCGCCGAAGCATCCTTCGAGCATCCGAGCGCACTCATTCTCGGCTCAAGAGATTTTGATCTTCCGATTGTTCCAAAAAGAAGCAGGGCGGGAAACACGAATATCCGAAGAATCTTCCGTCTGCTATACGGGCTCAATCTTAGCGATACTCAAACGGGACTTCGCGGTTTTTCCGTAAAGCTTGCGGAGCGTTTCCTATCTGTTCGCGGGGACAGATTTGAATTTGAAATGGATATGCTGATCTACTCGCAAAAAAATGACATCCCCATTTTAGAGATACCAATCAAAACGATTTACCCCGAGAATTCCGAGGAACACGTATCGCACTTCAAAACCATAAAAGACAGCGCAAGAATCGTTGGCACGGTTATCAGAAATCTTAATATGTATATTCTTTCGTCCGCGCTTTCGGGCATTCTCGATGTCTTGGTGTTCTTTATACTGTCGAGTGTTGTGCTTGGGAACATAAGTGCCATTAACACCCTTATTGCAACGGTTAGCGCACGAGTTGCTTCCTCTTTGTTGAATTTTTCGCTCAACAGAAAATACGTGTTTGCGGGAAAGAGTAAGAAATCCATTTATAGATATTACATTTTGTGGTTCTGTCAGCTTGGCGCATCCTACGGACTTATATTCCTGTTTGGAAACATACTCGGACTTCCGATGACACCGATGAAGCTTGCGGGAGATTTGGTTCTCGCCTTCTTCAGCTATCAGATACAAAAGCTTTGGGTGTTTAAGAACGATGAGGGCAGCTTTTACGGCCCCCTCGTAAGATTTGTTCGTGCGCTTGCAAAGGTGTTCACGAAGAAATATAAGAGCAAGGTTCTTAAGCCGGAGGAAGCAACGGTGTACGTTTGCAGGCATCTGAATATGCGCGGCCCGATAACTACGATCGTCAGACTCGGTTTCGACGTGCATCCGATGGTACTCTCTTGCTTTTTCGATAAAGACGATTGCTATCGTCAATACGCGGAATTCACCTTTACCGAAAGATATGGTAAAAAGAAAAAGAAACGCAATTTTAAGGCGTATGTAGCGAGCCGTGTTGTTCCGCGCATAATAAAATCCCTCGGTGCTGTCCCGGTATATAGAGGAATGGATGCCAACTCCTTGCAAACGATGAGATGTTCGCTTGACTATCTGAAAAAGGGTGAAAGCGTGATTGTCTATCCCGATATAGATTATACTGCCGGATATGAAACCGAAAGTGAGCTCTACGAGGGTTTCTTGCTCCTCGGTCAGCTTTACAAGCGCGACACGGGAAAAAGCCTGCGCTTCGTTCCGCTTTATATCGACGATACGGATAGAAGCGTAAAGGAATATAGACATATTACAATTGATAATTTCAGAGAGGAACGTGCGGAGGCATATGATTATATCAAATCCGCAATTAACGGAAAAGAAATTGCTATCGAAGGAGTACCAAGCAAATGATCAAAATCGTTATTGATACCAAGGGGGCTGATAAAGGTGTTGAAACGCTTATCCGAGGCGTTGCCTTGGCTCTCGAAAAATTCCCCGACGCAAGCTACTTGCTTGTTGGCGACGAGGAATACATAAAAGCAGCGTGCGAAAAGTTTGCTGTTTCCATAGAGCGCATTGAAATACTTGACGCTCCCGATGAAATAACGAACTATGATAATCCTGCCGAAGCGATCTTTACAAAAAGAAATTCGTCAATGATAAAATCTCTTGATGCTTTATCTAAGAGAGAGGATTTGTTCGGATTTTTAACTGCGGGAAACACGGGAGCATTGCTCGTGGGAGCAATGCGTTATCTGCCAAAGGAAACAAGAGTCAGACCTGCTCTTGCGGCATTGCTCCCGGCACAAAGCGGAGGATTTACTTGTGTGGTTGATACGGGCGCGACCGTTGATTGCACACCTCAGATGCTACACCATTTTGCACATCTCGGTCGTGAATTTATGATGAGTGTTTACGGCATCGAGAATCCAAAAATCGGACTTCTTTCAAACGGTGCTGAGGAAAGTAAGGGCAATAAGCTCGTAAAAGAAACCTTCCCGCTTCTCAAAGAAGATGAAGGGTTGAATTTTATCGGAAATGTTGAAGGAACAAACGCACTTTCGGGAATTTGTGACGTTCTTGTTTGCGACGGATTTGCGGGAAATCAGGTGCTGAAGATCACCGAAGGTACGGCAAAGCGCATCATAACAGACGTGATGAGGTATGCGAAGAAAACGGGGAGTGAGGATGCAATGGCTCTTGCGAGGCAGCTTCTCGGTATGTACGATATTGAATCGCTTGGCGGTGCAAATTTGCTCGGCGTAAGCAAACCCATCGTAAAAATGCACGGCAGCGCAAATGGGAGAACGATTGTAAATACAACCGAAATGCTTCTGAATATGGCTCACAACAAAGCCGTATTTGATGCGGAAATGTTTAAGAAATAGGAGAAAAGAAATGCTTGATAAGTTAAAGGATATACTTTCGCTCGTTATGCCGGACGTTGATACGTCGGGCGTAACCGAGAAAACAAAGCTACAGGATGATCTTGGATTTGATTCGCTTGCCTTGATGATGCTTGCGATGGAGATTGAGAATGCATTCAATTTTAGATTCAGCGAATTTATAGCGTTCAAAACAGTTGGCGACGTGTGTAAATATGTAGAAGAACATAAAAACTAAAGATAAAAATCAAAGGAGAATACTACCATGAGAAAAGTAAAAGTTATTGCGGATTCCTGCTCCGATCTGAACATAGAGCAGCTTAAAAAACACGGCATTGCCTTTGCCAAGATGTCCACCTCCTGCGACGGTGTAGAAAGTGTTGCAACGCTTACGTGGACAGAGGATGAGGTTCATGCGCTCTACAACAAAATGAGAGATGGCAAGCGCATCATCACGGCACAGGTCTCTGTCGAGGAATTTCAGCGTATCTTTGAAGAGTACTTAAAGCAGGATATGGATATCGTTTACATAGGCTGTTCTTCAAAGCAGTCGGGCTCTGTCAATACCGGCTTTGTTACCGCAAAGAAGCTGATGGAACAGTATGAAGGAAGCACGATCATTTGTATTGACTCGCTCAACGCAAGTATGGGTGAAGGTATGCTTGCCATTGAAGCGGCGAAAATGGCAAACGATGGCGCATCCGCTACGGAAATTGAAGCGTATATCCTCTCTATTCGCAAAAAGGTCAATCAATACGTAACCGTTCACTCTCTTGATGCTCTCAAGCGCGCGGGCAGAGTCAAGGGCTCGGCGGCATTCTTTGGCAATCTGATGGGAGTAAAGCCCATTATCATTGCCGATGCAAACGGTGATCAGGCCGCATATAAAAAAGTCAAGGGCAGACAGAAATCATTTGAGGAAATCGTAGCCCTCTTGAAAACAACTATAATTGAGCCTGAAAAACAGGTGGTTTATCTGACTCACGCCGATTGCGCAAAGGAAGAAATTGACGGGCTTGTTGCTTTGATCAAGCAAGAGATTCCATGTCTTGATGTTGAGGTCGGCTACATCGGCCCCATCGTCGGCGCTTCTATCGGCCCCGACGCTGTCGGTATTTGGGGATTTGGACAGGAAGTAACATTTAAAAACGGAGATTAAGCATGAGGACTTTGGACGGAATTCTTTTCGCCCGTATGATAAACTCGGGCGCGGCTAACTTAAAAGCACACGCTAAAGAAATAAACGATCTAAACGTATTCCCGATCCCCGACGGAGATACGGGAGATAATATGCTCCTGACAATGATGGGTGGTGTTCGTCACGACGATGCCACCTCTGCGGGACTTGACGAGATGGCAAACCGCGTATCAAGCGGAATGCTTCTCTCGGCACGAGGTAATTCGGGCGTTATCCTCTCGCAGTTCTTTGAGGGAATCAAAAACGGCTTTGCAGGACTTCAAACGGCAGACACAAAAGAAATCGGTGAAGCCTTCCGCCAAGGCGTGAAGCAGGCATACGGCTCGGTTATGACTCCCACCGAGGGAACGATATTGACCGTTGTGCGTGAGGCAACCGAATATGCCTGTGAGCAAAACACGGACACACCCGAAGCCTTTCTCAATGCCTTTATCGATGAGGCAAAGCGTTCTCTCGCGAGAACCCCCGATCTGCTTCCCGTGCTGAAAAAGGCAGGCGTAGTTGATTCCGGTGCGGCAGGACTTATTTATATCGTTGACGGTATGATGAGAGCTGTTGTCGGCGAGGATATTGAGGATTTCGGGGGATTTACCGAGCAATCGCAGGAGCTTGATCTCGACGCATTCAATGAGGACAGCGTATTGGAATTCGGTTATTGCACCGAGCTCCTTGTTCGCTTGCAGAATGCCAAGACCGATATTTCCTCTTTCGATGTAAAGGTTATAACAGACTATTTGCAGACGATTGGCGACTCTATCGTTACCGTTCGGAATGGCAGTATCGTCAAGCTTCACGTACATACTATGACTCCCGATAAGGTGCTTGCTTTCTGTCGTCAGTATGGAGAATTTCTCAAGGTCAAGATTGAGAATATGTCCTTGCAGCACAACAACACCGTTACCGAAGAAAAAGAAAACACGCCCTCAAAGGAGCGTAAAAAATACGGTGTGGTTGCGGTTGCCTCGGGAGAAGGACTTAAGCAGACCTTTATTGACAGGGGCGCAGACGTGATCGTGGACGGAGGTCAGAGTATGAATCCGTCCGCAGAGGATTTTATTACCGCATTTGATGAAGTCAACGCTGACGTGATCTTTGTGTTCCCGAACAACGGTAATATCGTTCTAACCGCACAACAGGCAGCGCATCTGTATGAAAGCTCTGACGTGCGCGTGATCGAAAGCACGACCATTGGCGCGGGATATGCTTCTCTCGCTATGCTTGATACGAATTCGGGTGACACCGATGCTATCGTAGAGGATCTCCGCATGGCAATGGAAGGGGTTGTTACAGCCGAAATTTCTCACTGTATACGCGATGCCAAAATGGGTGATACAGAGGTTCACACGGGAGATTATATTGGCTTCGTTGGCAAAGAGCTTCTTGCAGCTAATCCAAATCGACTTGTAACCGTATGTGAAACCATCGATGCGTTGAAATTCTCTCAATACGATTTTTGCATTTTAATATGCGGCAAGGACGCAACCGACGAGGAAGCGCGGCGCATAGAAGCATATGTTAATGCAAGATATAAAGGAAAAGAGTTATATATCATAAACGGAGGACAGGACGTTTACGATTATATAATGATTGTTGAGTGATTTGGAGGCGCCTATGAAGGTCTTTCTTTATATAATGGCGGCTCTCTGCGGTTACGTTGTCGCAGGAATGAATCCCGCCATCGCTATATCAAAAGCCGTCTATCACAAGGATATAAGAGAATGCGGAAGCGGTAATCCCGGTTTTACAAATTTCAGGAGAGCATTTGGGAACAAATGGGCATTTGCTGTTCTTGTACTTGATCTTACCAAAGCAGCGGTTGTTACGTTGCTCTTTGCGTGGTTGCTCTCAGGACAGGGTGTAGATTTTCAATTTGCCGCAGCATACACGGGTATTTTCTGTCTGCTCGGACACGCCTTTCCGTTTCAATTCAAATTTAAGGGAGGCAAGGGCTTTCTCGTCTGCCTTTCGATATTCTTTGTGATAGACTGGAGAGTTGGTTTGATTGCAACTGTTCTGTTACACATCCTATTGCTTATCACAAAGTATATGTCTGTGTCCACGGTGCTCACGCTTCTTGTATGTCCGATACTTTTATACTTATTCGGTGCATCGCTTCCCGTTACGTTTATGACACTTGCTTGCGCGGCGTTTGTTTTTCTTCGACACAAGGAAAACTTCGTTCGCTTGAAGAATGGCACGGAGTCTAAATTCAGCTTCAAGGGAAACGGAAAATAATATCTTTGGAGAAAATAAATGAGGTTCTTGTACTCTATTCTTTACATTTTGTGTGTCGGTGTTGTCGTTTTTCTTCTCGGCAGACTGTATCCGCGAAAATGGTTACGTGTAGACTGTTTTCCGTTTAAGAGCTTTAAGTTTGAAAAAAACGGTACGATATATAACAAAATAAAAATAATGAAATGGAAAACCAAGCTTCCCGATGCAAGTCTTATCATAACGAAAGTATTGCCGAAATTTATGCCGAGAAAGCGTTTGGAGGATGAAAAGAAAATCCCAACCTTGATAAACGAAACCTGTATAGCTGAGGTAACTCATGTTCTTGCCTCTATACTTGGTTTTGGATGCGTTTTTGCATGGGACGGCATTGGTGGGTGGATCATGTCCATTCTGTTTTTGCTTTTCAATATTCCGTTTGTTATTATGCAACGCTTTAACAGACCAAGACTGATTACGGCAGATATGATGCTTAAACGCAGGAACAACTATAATTCGGAGGCAACTAACAGAAATGAAACCGCGTCAGAAGAAAATACCGAAAGATTATGCACAATCGAGGCAGCGGAAACGTGACGAAAACGGCAACATTGTTATCGATATGACGGTCAAAAATGACGATGATTTTCTGTCGATATATTCCGGCAGTGAAGCACCGATTATCAGCTCGGATGTTGCAGATTTTATAGAAAACAGTACACGCTCACTGCCTCCGCAACAAGCATATACGTTGCGGATACACAGCAACTGTATTGATGATAAGGAAAAAATTGAATATGACTCGGCGATTAAAGAATATTATGCCGAGAAGTATTTTGCAAATAGAAAAGAGCTTCGGATAAACAGAATTATTGTTCTGTTACTGCTCATGGCAGGAGTCCTTGTTCTATCGCTCGCATTTCAGGTGGAAAATCACATATGGAGTGAGGTTATAGATATTGCCGCTTGGGTGCTTCTTTGGGAAGCCGTAGATATATGGGCATTCAAGAACCGAGAGCTTAATATAAAAGCAAAGCGTTGCCTTGCTTTTATGGATATGAAAGTGGAATATATGAATATAAAGAATAAATAGAAACAAACGGGGAGTAGTGTAAATATGAAACGATTCTTTAAGAAAAATCAAATTCTAACGATACCGAATTTATTAAGCGTGGTTCGTATTGCACTGATTCCCGTGATTGTTTGGCTTTACAGCTATGAGAAGAATTACTATGCTGCAATCGGTGTAATTGTTCTGTCAGCGGCAACCGACATTGTGGACGGGTGGATCGCAAGGCATTTCAACATGATCTCGGACTTTGGAAAGGCACTTGATCCTTTTGCGGACAAGCTGACACAGGCTGCACTTTTGCTGTGTCTGCTATCCGAGTATAAGCTGATGTGGGGACTTATCGTTGTTTTTGGATTGTGTGAAATTACGAAGTTCACACTTGGCATCATCATTGCCAAGAAGCACGACGAGGTAAACGGTGCAAAATGGTACGGCAAGGTGAATACCGTTGTTATTTACGCAACGATGATCGCTTTGATCTTGTTCCCACAGATGAGCGATGTTCTCGCAAATGCGCTGATGCTTTTCTGCGGTGCGGTTATGACTGCTGCCCACGTGCTATATTTCGTATCTTTGGGAAAGATACTGTATGAAAGGAGCAAGAAATGATCAAACGAACGCTTACCGGCGCGGTTATATTGGTGTTCGTCTATGCTTGGCTTTTCTTCTCATATATACCCGTCGTATTACATATCGGAACACTCGTATTAGGTGTTTTGGCAGTATTCGAGGTATTACGCATTTGTAAGACGGACAGACCGCAGAATTGCTATCTCACCTTACTTATATCTGTATTGCTTATGATTTTGCTGATACCGCAATATGAGTATCTGATGATGCTGATTTTACCTATTGCTTTGATGCTGTTTGGGTTGATGATGGCAATGAAGGAGCAAATTCAAGAATTTAACGCCTCGGTTGCCACAGTTGTCGGTGTTATCGTCGTTCTGCTTATTAAAGCAATTCCAACGCTCCGAAATTGGGAGAATGGCGTCTATTATTTGACCTTTGCAGTAACGGCTTGTTTTGTTACCGATGTTGCTGCATTTTCATTTGGAAATGCTTTCGGCTCACGCAAGCTATGCCCGAAAATCAGCCCCAAGAAAACAGTTGAGGGTGCGGTTGGCGGTGTCGCGTGTACCGTTATAATCGCAATGATAGCCGCGATCCTTTTACAGAGGTTTTGCGAATTACACTTTGATGTTTTTACGCTCGTAATATGGTCGATTCTCGTATCCGTTGTCGGACAGTTTGGCGACCTTTGTATGTCGGTAGTCAAGCGGATTGCCGGAGTCAAGGATTTCAGCAAACTGTTGCCCGGACACGGTGGCATACTCGACCGCTTTGACAGCCATATATTCGCGATTGCGTTTACGTTAGTCTTTTGCACTATGACAGGTGGATTTATTTTGTAAAGTACATAATGGGAGAAACAATTTTGAAGGAATACAGAGCAGGCATTGACATCGGCTCTACGACGGTTAAGCTCGTGGTGCTCGATGAAAATGACAACATCATATACGGACAATATAAACGGCATATGGCGAGAACGCAGGCAACCCTTGCAGAGCTTCTTGCCGAAGCCAAAAACAAAATAGGAGAATGTTCACTCCGCATCAAGATCACGGGCTCGGGCGCGATCAATCTTGCAAAAGCCTTGGAGATCGAATTCGTGCAAGAGGTGGTTGCCGTTGCGACCGCGCTCAAGCACGAAGCGCCCAAAACCGACGTTGCTATCGAGCTTGGCGGTGAGGATGCGAAAATTATATATTTTACGGACGGTCTTGAAGAACGCATGAACGGTGTTTGCGCGGGCGGTACGGGCTCGTTCATCGATCAGATGGCGGCGCTTTTGCAGACCGATGCCGAAGGGCTGAACAAGGCGGCAGAAAACTATAAAGAGATCTATCCCATTGCCGCGCGTTGCGGAGTGTTTGCAAAGACAGACATTCAGCCTCTCATCAACGAAGGCGCAAGAGTGGAAGATCTCGCCGCATCTATTTTTCAGGCGGTTGTTAATCAGACGATTTCGGGACTTGCCTGCGGCAAGCCGATTCGCGGAAACGTAGCGTTTCTCGGCGGCCCGCTTCACTTTATGCCCGAACTGAAAAAAGCCTTCATTCGCACCTTGAAGCTGACAGACGAAACCACTATTGATCCCGATAACTCCCATCTGTTTGCGGCAATGGGCGCGGCACTTGAAGCCGCAGATTGTTCCTTAATTGCCATAGACGAGCTTTCGGACAGACTAAATAGGGGTGTTCAGATCACCTTTGAAATGCCTCGACTTGATCTGCTGTTTTGTGATGAAGCTGAATACGATGCCTTTTCGGAGCGCCACGCGCGTTCAATCGTACCCAAAGGGGAGCTTTCTACATATACAGGTGCTTGCTTCCTCGGTATCGATGCAGGCTCTACCACGACGAAACTCGTTTTGATCGGAGCAGCAGGACAACTGTTATATTCATTCTACCAAAACAATCAGGGGGATCCCATCAAAACGGCGATCAGCGCGATTGCCGAGCTGAAGGAGAAAATGCCCGAGAGTGCGAAGATCGTTCGTTCTTGCTCCACGGGCTACGGCGAGGCACTTCTCAAATCCGCATTCTCACTTGACGAGGGCGAGGTGGAAACCATCGCCCATACGACGGCGGCATCCTTCTTTGACAAGGACGTGGACTGCGTTCTCGACATCGGCGGTCAGGATATGAAGTGCATCAAGTTGAAGAATGGCGCGGTGGACAATATTCTGCTCAACGAGGCTTGCTCATCGGGATGCGGCTCGTTTATCGAGAATTTTGCGAACTCTCTCGGATACAGTGCACAGGCGTTTGCCGAGGAAGCTCTATTCGCAAAAGCACCCGTTGACCTCGGAACACGCTGTACCGTCTTTATGAACTCCAACGTAAAGCAGGCGCAAAAGGAAGGTGCGTCTGTTTCGGATATTTCCGCAGGTCTTGCCTATTCGGTTATCAAAAACGCTTTGTTCAAGGTCATCAAGCTTGCCGATGCAAAGGAGCTTGGTGAGCATATCGTGGTGCAGGGCGGCACCTTCCACAACAAAGCCGTTCTTCGTGCCTTTGAGAAGATCGCGTGTGTAGAAGCAACTTGCCCCGATATTTCGGGACTGATGGGCGCGTTCGGCGCGGCACTTATCGCAAAGCAGCATTACCACGGACAGCAAACAACGATGCTACCTCTTGATGAGATACTGAACCTTACATATACGTCCACGAGCCGACGTTGCGGTGGTTGCTCCAACAACTGTATGCTGACCGTTAACCGTTTCTCAGGTGACAGAAGCCATATTACAGGAAACCGTTGCGAGAAAGGAATCGGCAATCTAAACGGCAGAAAGAAAGCCCCCAATATGATGGCTTATAAGAGAAAGCGCATCTTTGATTATCCTTCTCTTGAAGAAAAGGATGCGCCTCGCGGAGTAATCGGTATTCCGAGAGTTCTCAATATGTATGAAAACTATCCGTATTGGGCGACCTTCTTCCGTGAGCTTGGCTTCCGCGTCGTGCTCTCGCCGTGGTCGGACAGAAAGATATACGAGCTCGGTATGGATTCCATTCCGTCCGAGTCCGAATGCTATCCCGCAAAGCTGTCTCACGGTCACGTACAATGGCTCATTAACCAAGGCATCAAAACGATATTTCACCCTTGCATTTACTACGAGCATCAGGAGATCAAAACGGCGCAGAATCACTATAACTGTCCCATTGTCATCTCCTATCCCGAGAACATAAAAAACAACGTAGAAGCCATCACGCGCGGCGACGTGCGCTTGGTGCGTCCGTTTATGGCGTTTACCTCGGAAAAGATCGCCGCTGATAGACTTGTAAAGGTGTGCCGAGAAGAATGGAATATCCCCGAAAAAGAGGTACGCGCCGCTGCACTTGCCGCTTGGCAGGAGCAACAAAAGGCAAGATTTGATATACGAGTTGAAGGAAAACGACTTCTTTCCGATATGCAGATGAACGCCGGAAAAGGTATCGTTTTGGCAGGTCGTCCGTATCATATCGATCCCGAGATCAATCACGGCATTCCCGAGCTGATATCCTCTTATGGCTTCACGGTATTTACCGAGGATAGCCTGCCTGTGGATATTACACCCGAACGACCTTTGCGTGTGCTCGACCAATGGGCGTATCATTCAAGGCTTTACGCCGCCGCAGAATTTGTGCGAGAGCGCGACGATATGGAGTTGATACAGCTCAATTCCTTCGGATGTGGCTTGGATGCAGTTACTACCGACCAAGTGAATGAGATACTTGAAGGTAGCAATAAGCTCTATACGGTGCTGAAGATCGACGAGGTGAATAATCTCGGCGCGGTTCGTATCCGTATCCGCAGCTTGATCTCTGCAATGCGTATGCGCCGAGAACGGCAGATCAAGGCAGAACCCAAGCCGACCGTATATCATCGCACCGAATACACCGCCGAGATGCAGAATGCGGGCTATACCATTCTTGCGCCGCAGATGCTCCCGATCCATTTCAATATTTTAGAGCCTGTTTTCCATGAATACGGATATAATCTTGAAATACTTGACAATGATAACCGTAAGGCAATCGACACGGGACTCAAATATGTAAACAATGACGCTTGTTTCCCGTCAATCACCATCGTCGGTCAATTTATGGAGGCGATCACCTCGGGAAGATACGATACTGACCACCTTGCCGTTCTGATGACACAGACGGGTGGCTGTTGCCGAGCGTCCAACTACGTAGGATTTATCCGTCGTGCACTTGATAAGGCGGGATACTCTCACATTCCTGTTATTTCCTTAAGTGTTGGTGGTCTTGAAAAAAACGAGGGCTTTCAGATCAATTTCAAAATGGTGAAGGATGCAGTTTATGCGCTTCTTTACGGCGACCTTATGATGCGTTGCCTTTATCGCGTGCGTCCGTATGAGCTGATACCCGGCTCGGCAAACGAGCTGTGTGACAAGCTGACACGAGAGTGTATCGCCTCCTTGACCGATAAGAGCTTCAAGCTCGGTTACAGTAAAATGTGTCAGCGGATCGTGAGCGAATTTGACGAATTTCCAATTGACGAGAATATGAGAAAGCCTCGTGTCGGTATCGTCGGAGAAATACTCGTCAAGTATATGCCTCTTGCCAATAATCACTTGGTAGAGCTACTTGAGAAAGAGGATGCGGAGGCAGTCGTTCCCGATTTCATAGATTTTATAAATTACACATTTTGTAGCGCAGAGTTCAAGCACGAGCATTACGGTACATCCTATAAGGGCGTGCTTGGCTCAAAGATCGCGTTGAAAGTGATCCGCGATCTCCGAAAGCCTGCTGTGGATGCTCTCAAAAAGAGCAAACGCTTTGATGCACCCGTATCCATCAATGAAATAGCCGAAATGACAAAGCCTGTACTATCTCTTGGCAACAGATACGGTGAAGGATGGCTTTTAGCAGGTGAAATGATCGAGCTTATTACACACGGCACACCCAATATCGTATGTATTCAGCCTTTTGCCTGTCTGCCCAATCACGTGGTCGGCAAGGGCGTGATCAAAAAGCTCCGAGAACTCTATCCGCAGGCAAACATTGCCGCCGTGGACTACGATCCCGGAGCAAGTGAGGTCAATCAGTTGAACAGAATTAAACTAATGCTTTCCGCGGCAAAGGAAAGGATGTAAAGAAAGGAGTAAGTCGAAAGTTGAAAAAAGGGTTGTTGATCGGCGCAGGAATTGCCGTGGCAGGAGTCGCCGCCGGTGTTGCAGTATCGCATTTGATAACCAAGAGTTTAGTTAAATTTGCCATTGGGCGAGATCTGCCAAAGTCACTTGAAAAACAAAGACCGAAAATAACGCAGGGCGACCGTGTCCGTAAGTTTCAGGAGCGTATAGACAAAACAGGAAAAGAGCTTCTCGAAAAGGACATAGAAGAAGTGGAGATCAAAAGCCGTGACGGACTCCGCCTTGTCGGTCATTGGTATCCCTGCGAAAATGCCAAGCGCATCATTGTTGCTATGCACGGATGGCGATCTGCGTGGTATATGGACTTTGGAATGATTGCTGATTTTTGGCATAACGAGGGATGCAGTATTCTGTTCGCCGAGCAGAGAGCGCAGAATAACAGCGAGGGTGAATATATGACCTTCGGCTATATGGAGCGTTACGATTGCCTTGATTGGATAAATTGGGTGAATGAGCGTACCGAACAGAAATATCCTGTCTATCTTGCAGGAGTTTCGATGGGCGCATCAACCGTATTGATGACGGCGGGACTTGATCTCCCCGAAAACGTTAAAGGTGTGATTGCCGATTGCGGATATACCTCCGCATACGATATTTGGAAGCACGTTGTCAAGGATAATATGAAGCTCTCCTACGGTCTGCGCGGACTTATGATCGACCGCATTTGCCAAAAGAAGATCAATACTAACTCTAAGGAGATCACCACGATTACGGCAATGCAGAAAACGCAGATTCCGATTCTGTTTATTCACGGAACGGATGATAAATTCGTTCCCGTCAGAATGACGTATGAAAACTATAAAGCTTGCAACGCTCCCAAAGAGCTTCTGATCGTCCCCGGCGCAATTCACGGGCAAAGCTATGACGTGGAGCAAGAGAAGTATGAAGCGGCGACGAAAAGATTTTGGAATAAGTATTATTAAGAAAAGAAAGGATATTTCAGCCAAGCAAAACAAACGATTTCTTTGAATAAATCAAACCGCGATGCTGCTCTCGGCTCTAAAGATGTAATGAAGAATAGCATTCTGATTATCAATTCAAAAGAAAACGAAGCAATCGAAATGGAAAACCGATTGCGAAATGCTAATACAGATATCTATGTTGCATCCGACATACAAACGGCATTAATGATGTTTGTCAAGCATAATTTTTGTCTTATTATTTTGGATGCGTGTATGTCTGCGGAGGACGATCATAAACTGTTGAAATCAATGCGCTCTGCAAAAGCAACTCCAATTATGGTTTTGTCCTCAAAAACGGATCACTCGCACAGAATACACGCTTTACAGGCAGGCGCACACGCATATATGGGGCAACCGTATACGCAAGAGGAATGTATGGCTCAGGCACACTCTCTTATGCAGTTGTATTCGGATGTAGCACCCGAAGGAAACTTGTGTTATACGCTTGCCTTTGGAAATGATCTCGTGATTGATACGTCCACTCGCCAAGTTTTCATACACGGCAAGGAGATGAAAATGACTCGCAAAGAGTTTGATCTGTTGTTCCGCCTTGCGAGCAATCCCGGAAAAGTATTTACGCGCGAGCAGCTATATGATCATATATGGGATGATCAGTCGGCGTATAATGTCGATGATGTTGTAAAGCATCATATTAAAACACTTCGAAAAAAGCTCACCGCTTCAAACGCAGAATACATAAAAAACGTTTGGGGCATCGGTTATCGCTTTGAACACGATACAGAAAAAGACGGTGAGTAATCACCGCCTTCTGTTTTTCTCCCTAAAATCTCCCTATTTCTATCCCTGTTTTCTCCCTTTTATTTGGTATAATCTCTCCATGCAAAAGAGAGAATATAGCCAAAGCCGGACGTTGAACGCAGAGTAAAATGCTATATTCGGAGGTGTAATTTTGAACAATAGCCAAAACGAGTCGCTGTGGATACCTTGCCCGCTGTGCGGAGCAAAGACCAAAACAAAGGTGTATCGGGATACCGTCCTTGTAAAATTTCCGCTTTACTGCCCGAAATGCAAAAAGGAAACAAAGATAGATGTCATACAACTGAAAATGGTAATAAGCAAATGAGCCCGTCACAAAAGTGCAGAGCCTGCTACCCATGCTGAAAATGGATATGCAGGCTCTGCACTTTTATTAGTTAAT
>JAZNZC010000146.1:0-8739 GCA_045594745.1 Eubacteriales bacterium | reverse complement strand
TGCCGGTGCCAATGATGAACATCTTGAACGGCGGTGCCCACGCTTCTAACAACGTGGAAATTCAAGAATTTATGATCGCTCCCGTAGGGGCACCCTCTTTTTCGGAAGGGCTGCGCATGGGCTCGGAGATCTATCACACGCTTGGAAAGCTTTTGCGCTCGCAAGGATACGCCTCGACCGTTGGCGACGAGGGTGGCTTTGCCCCCAATCTTTCGGATGACGAAGAGGCTTTGGAGCTCATTTGCCGCGCCATTGAGGAGAGCGGCTATGACACAAAGCACGTAAAAATTGCGCTTGACTGCGCCGCAAGCGAATGGTATACCGAGGATGGCATTTATCGGATGCCCAAGCGTGGAAAACAATATAATAAAGTAGAATTGATTGAATATTGGGAAAAACTTGCGCATAAATACCCCATTTTTTTGATGGAAGACGGACTTGATCAGCGCGATTTTGACGGTTGGGTAACGCTCACCGAGCGTTTGGGCAACCAGATCCTTTTGGTTGGTGACGATCTTTTTGTAACCAACGAAAAACGCCTTTGTGAGGGGATCCGCCGAGGCGCAGCAAACGCAATTCTCATCAAGCCAAACCAGATCGGCTCCCTCAGCGAGACATTGCAGGTGATTGCAGCCGCCAAAAATGCAGGATACGGGTATATCCCCTCTCACCGCAGTGGCGAGACCGAGGACACAACGCTCGCCGACCTTTCGGTAGCTGTTGGTGCGCAGTTGATCAAAACAGGCGCTCCCTGCCGCAGTGAGCGCGTGGCAAAATACAATCGCCTGCTCCGAATTGAATCCTCACTCGGTTCTTCGGCACGTTATGGGTTTGATGTCAAAACGCAAACCTCTAACAAGAAAAAGCCTGCCGTTGTGGGTTAATGAATATCCTTTTGAACGAAAAACCGCCAAAATCTCGAATTTTTGGCGGTTTTTTGTTATTTTTCTTGTTTTTGTGCGTTCTTTTTGGCTTCTGCCGCCTCAAAAGGATCGGGGATGATACATTCTTCATCTTCGATCTTCAGGAAGGCGTCAAGGTCAACGAGGAAGGAGTTTTGCTGGGAGAAGCCGGGTGTTGATGCGTTTGCTTGCAGACGATAATGGTTCTTCATAATGCAAGCATAACGGTTTTCGGCAAATACCAAGTGCTCAAGGAGCGGGATGTTGATCAGTCCCAATACCTCGGCGGCGTGATAAGTAAGTTGGATGTCACAATCGGACGGCACTGCCATTCCGTGCGGATGGTTATGTGCAAGGACCGCACAGGATGCCTTTTTGAGAATCGCCTTCTCTATCATCATACGAGACGGGATCTCAGCGCTATTGATGGCACCGGTCGTGAGCAGAATGGAGTCGATCATTTCCATTCCATTATTAAATAAGAAAAGATAAAGCTGCTCACTTGTCGCCCCCACAAAGCAAGCGTGTGCATACTCTGCCACCTCGCGGATGTGAGAAAAGCGCTTGCGATTTTGCATTACCGCTTTTGTATAGCGGCGCGCCGACTCGCGGATAAGCTGCATCAGTACTGCACTGCTCTGTCCGATGCCGTCGATCATCATCAATTCCTCGGGAGTCGCTTCAAACACGTTATCAATACGACCGAAGCGCTCCAACATAAGGTGTGCAGTTTCATTGGTGTCACACCGCGGCTTGGAAAAATAGAGTAACATCTCCAAAACCTCGTGATCTGCAAAGGATGCAAATCCAGTCTTTTGACACCGATCCATCATTCTTTGTCTGTGATTTTCGTGCATACTCTCTCCCCTTAAATTACTTGCGCTTCAGCTTGCCAACGACCTGACCCTTGCATTGCACATCGGCAAAATCCTTGAGAAGGATGGGACCGTAGCTTGGGTTGAGTGAGAGCAAACGGTCGCCGCCAAACACCTTGAAAAAGCCGCAACCATCCAACAGGAAGATGCCAAGCTCGCCCACATCGATGCTGTCGGCATTGCGAACGAGAAGGATGTCTCCATCGCGGTACTTGGGCTCCATACTGTTGCCGCTGATGCGCAGGGCGTAGTCTGCCTCGGCGGTCTTATCGTTATCGGGAATATTGATGCTCTCTGCCTCGGCTTCGTCAAGATAGACGCCGACACCTGCGGATACGGGCAGATCGTAAAGCATGATGGCGCGCTTACCTGTACGCACGACCTCACCCGCATAGCGCCCCTGCGTACGCATAGGCGGCAGGATGCGCGCGGTGGTGCGCTCGGTGGCGGCAGGCGCACTTTGAGGTGCTTGCGCGGCGATGATAGCAGTGCGTTGTGCTTCCTTAAATATAACTGTCTCAACGAGATCACGACCGAAAGAATCGAGCTCTCGGTAAGATTCGATCATGCGGATCTCTTCCCCACTCAAGCTGTAATTATTGGTGTTCTCAGGCGTGCCGCTGACGATATATTCGACCGAGCAATCGAGCGCGTTACAAATAGCAATAATGTTGGAAAGCTTGGGAGAATCGCTCATTCCCGCAAGTATCTTACTCAGTGTTCCAAGCGGAATTCCCGTGCGCTCGGACAGTTGCTCATTGGTCATCTTTTTTTCATTTTTCATCAATTTGATTCTATCCAGATAAGACTCCATAAGCCCCTCCTTTTTCCGTTTACGGTATTATTATAACACGCTTTTTCCATTTTGTAAAGAGTTTTTTGAAAAATTTTTTCTTTTTTTGGAAAAAAGGTATTGACAAATGCCGAATTTTCTGTTATAATAGCCTCACAACAGTTCCATTTTTGGATTTTGAGAGGTATAAAATGAACATTTCTTATCAAAACAACGGACGTATTTATTCCAATAATGATATTTTTGGCGATTATTTCAATGTAGGAACACGAGCTTCTAAAATGAGAAAAGCGGCTGATGCTTTGCTCGCCGCTCTGTCTCTTATTCTTGCTTTTCTGACTGCTGCACGCACCCGTGTCATAGCGCGCGCCATCGGTTTTGGTCTTTGCCTTGTTGGCTTTGTCGGCATCATCGGTGCGATGGAAGCCGGTGCTATCAGCCTCGGTTTCGGTCTTGTTTTGGGCGGTGCGATTCTTGGCATCGAGCTGCTCTGCCTGCGCCGTCAATAAGATAAAATCACTTTGGCAAACGCCTCTCCCGCAAGGGTGGCTGCCGCCAATGCTTCATCGATAGAATTGGCTCCTGTTCCGATCTCCAAAAGGATTGCGAAAGGGGCCATTTCTTGATTGTAGGTGGCGCTCTTGATCATAACGGGACGGCAGAGTGCGGTATTGTTTTGATTCAAGACTTGGCGCATCTGCAAGGCGAGTGCGAGGTTCCCTTCCCAAGCATCGTGCTCCCAGCCGCCGGCGTTGCTCCCGACGACGGGCAGAATTTGTGCCACGCTCTTCCCCTCTATCTCTGTCGCGGCACGAACATATTCCCCCTCTGAGGTCAAAATGGCGTCGCGATGGAGATCGACGACATATCGGATGCTGGGATAATGCTCGCGGAAAAATCGGATACTCTCGGCCGCGCGCCCGTAAGAGCCCGCGAGTCCCGACTCATCGTGCATCACCGTGCAATGAATGGCGGTGATGCCATTTTTGTTCAAAGCGGAAATGAATGCTCTGCCAACGGCAAGCATATTTCGCTCCTCTTCGCGCGTGTATGTGATCTCTCCGAGGTCGCCCTCAAGATATGTAGCGGTATCGGAAAGATACCCCTCGCTTGTGTGCGTGTGCAAAACGAGCACTAACGGCTCTTGAGTGAGTGCTGAGGTAACATCTGTTTTGAGAAGCTCGTTGATGTTGGGCTTATAGAAGGTCTCGTTATTAAGATATCCGATCCCCTGCCCGAGGTGGGAAAGATCATACGTCACAATGGGGGTGGCTCCGTCGGGAATGACGATCTCTTCGGGAGCGGATGGCTCGGTAGGTGGGGTGATGGGTGGAAGCGTGTTCTCCTCTTGCGGTAAAGTAGTACCGTCTCCCCGTCCCCATAAATTTCCGTCTGTATTTCGCCAGAGCGCCGTTAAGGCAAAGCCTGCAACAAAGAGCGCACAGCAAATAAGAAATGCTCCAAAATGTCGCGATTTGCGAAAGGGCTTGGGCGAGAGTAGGATCTGCGGCTCTGCCGCGGGGGCATTTGAGGGGATGGGATGACGTTCCATAGTGTTTCCTCCTGTATGTGATCATCATCCCATTCTATGCCAAAGGTTGTCTGCTTATTCCGCCTCTATCAATCCCTCGGTAAAAGCAAGGCCTATGGCCCTTGCAAAAAGTTGTGCGATGCTCTCGCATATCAGGTCACTCTCCTTTGGAGAGACGAAAAAGCTCTTGCCTCTCTCCAGAACCTCGCGCAAACGAGGATCTTCCCCGTCAATACCTGCCTCGCTGAGCGCATCCCACACGAGCGTTGCGGAATTGACAACGGTTGGAACGCCAAGCGCAATGACGGGAACTCCCATACTCTTATATGTGATAGCACGGCGATGGTTACCAACGCCCGAGCCCGGTTCGATGCCCGTATCCGAGAGTTGAACGGTGGCGCAGAGGCGGTCACAGCTACGCGCCGTGAGTGCATCGATGACAATAATCACATCGGGATGCGTGGCGTTCACCGCTCCGCGCAAAAGCTCCGAGGTCTCAATACCCGTTTGCCCAAGAACACCGGGGGCGAGAGCCGAAAGTGAAGAACACCCTGCCGCGCGATAGAGTTCCCCCTCATATTGACGCAGATGTCGCGTGGCTGTTAGTCGTCGCATCGTTTGAGGACCGATGGCATCAGGCGTGAGGTCTGCGTTACCAAGACCTGCCACAAACACTGAAAGGCTCGTGTCGATCGATTTGTGTGTCAAGCGTTTGACCGTTCCGCGCAACTCCCCTGCCAAAAGATGTGAAAGGGTTCGACGGTCGTCGGCGCTCAGTCGATCAATGCGACCACATTCCACGGTCAGATAGCGTCCGCAGGGCTTTCCGAGCTGATCGGATGCCTCCTTTGTGCTGATAACAAGCTCGCTGATCGCAAATCCTGCCGCCTCTCTTGTTTTCCATTCTGCTCCCTTGCAAAGCGCATTTTTTCCCCCTGCAATTTCACAAGCGAGATCGCTTCTTGTTATGTCGTTCATTTCTTATCCCCTGTTCATTTTGGCTTTGTAGTTAATTTGTAGAAAAAATTAACAAAATATACATCAAAAATAATCAAAACCTATTGAAAAACAGTAAGAAATAGTATATAATATAGAGGTATATTGCGTGCCGAGGGCACGAAGGTTCTATTTTCTTTCAAAAGAGGAGGTTTTTACCATGCTCAAAAAAATCATTGCACTCCTTTTGTGTGTATTGATGATGATCCCCGTCTTCTCTTCTTGCGCAAAGCGTGACGAGAACGATCTGGGACCGATGATCACAATGTATTTGACTGATGAAATCTACAACTTTGACCCGTTCTACGCATACTACAACTCGAGCACGCTCAATATTGTAAGCATGCTGTTCGAGACTCTGTTCAAGTTGGATGACAAGGGTAGAATTCAAAATGCTTTGGTTGATACCTACGAGTACATCGAGAATCCCGAAGAAAATGAGTATAAAATGGTAATGACGCTCAAGGATACCTGCTGGAGCAACAAGGACCCCGTTACCACAGACAACGTAATCTATACTTGGAAACGCCTGCTGAATCCTAATAACAATTTTGAGGGTGCTTCTCTTCTGTTTGACATCAAGAATGCACGCGCTGTAAAACAAGGCGATGTTTTTGGCGTTACTATTGCTGACCTTGGCGTTGAAGTCAACTCTCCAAAAATGTTTACCGTTTATTTTGAAGGCCCCATTGATGTTGACGCATTCCTCTTGAACTTGACAAGCGTCCTGACCGCTCCCCTGCCCGAGAGCCACATCGAAAAGGATGCTGACTGGGCAAAGAAGGGCTCTACTATGATCTGCAGCGGTCCTTTTAAGCTTGGTAAGACCAAATATGTAAACGTTGATGCTAACAACAACGTTGTTGATAAGATGGATCCCAGCAAAGCCGTTGAGCGTGACGACTATGCGTTGGATGAATGGGGCAACATTACGAAGGCTACCTATTCCGACGTTAAAAAGCTTTCTTACTTTGTTCTGGAGCGTAACAGCTACTACTACCGCGACCCCGAAGAGGATAAGATAGACAAAGAAGTTACTCCTCACCGTTTGCTCGTCAACTGCCGTATGAGTGCGGATGAATTGGAAGCAGAATTCCAAAACAATAAGATCTTCTACATCGGTAATATTCCCTGCTCGATGCGTTCCAACAGCAACAGCACCGTTATGCAGAATGTAAAGACTGCCGATTCTATGTCGACCTTCTCGCTCTATCTCAATCAAAACGCAGTCATTAACGGTGACAAGCTCTTTGCAAACAAGGATGTACGCCAAGCACTCTCCCTCGCCATCGACCGTACCGCTATCGCCAATGCCGTTGTGTTCGCCAGTGCCGCAACAGGCTTTGTTCCCAACGGTGTGTTTGAAGCAGGTGCCAGCCAAAAGAAGTTCTTCTTCTTTACCGATAAGGCTGAAATGTTCCGCGACAATGCGAACAACGATATGATCGCATCCACCGGCAACATCGATGCGGCAAGGACTTTGCTTTCAAACGCAGGCATCACTCCCGCCAAATACTCCTTTACCATCAACGTTGCAAGCTATGATGACGTTAACATTGTGGCTACCAATATGATTGCAGCAGCTTGGACTGAGCTTGGTTTTAACGTAAGCGTGAAGCTTGTTCAGACCATTCAAAACAATGACGTCTTGAAGGCAATCGCAAACGAAAAAGAAAACAAGATGACCGATATTTGCGACGATTTGTTCGTCGAGTCCATCACACGTGCTACGTATGAAGTTGTTGCATTCGATTATACCGCTTTCTCCCCCGATGCATTCTCTGTTCTTTCTGGCTTTGCAAAATCCTTTGCAGGTATGCAGGTTGATATGGAAACCTATGAGATGGATCCTCACCGCACGGGCTATGATAGCCAAGAGTACAACAATTTGATGGAAGCTATCTACTACGTTCCCTACTTTGCAAGTCTTGACCGTGAGACCGACAGCGACTTCCTTGGCATTTATGAAACAAAGGAAGATTTCCAGGCTGTTTACGATGCTGTAAAGGCTATTTACGACAAGTACGGTATCACTCCCACCACCGAGGTTAAGGAATGGAAGAACCAGAAGGCAACCCTCTTACACAAGGCTGAGGAGCTGCTTCTGACCGATCTGCCCATCATTCCCGTACTCTTCAATCAGCATGCAGCTGCATACAGCAAGGACTATCTTACCGATCTGACATCCGATTACTATGTGCCTAACCTCTTTACCGAGGCTATGCTCGAGGATTATTTGGATTACACTTACATCAGTAAGTCCGGTAAGCTGACCTCCATTTTTGCAGATTTCCCCAACATCGAATGGGATAAGGCAGGCTACGACTACTCCTCACAATACTAAAGCAAACAATCGGCGCTGTGCCAAGCACAGCGCCGTCTTTTTACTTTCAACAAATAATATAATAAATATCCTTTATTTTTTCAAAAATCTCTTGCAAAAGGCAAAAAAGTGTGATATAATGTCATACAGAATGCGATGATAAAGTTCGCCGACCTGAATTCGGGTTATCACAGAGAGTGCCACACAGCTGAGAGTGGTGCATAATCTTCGGGTCGTGCATTTCCCTTTGGAGCAGATCGGGCTAACGCACCTGCTTGTAACCCGATACGGTAAGGCACCGTTACCGCCTGTCAGAGTGTTGGCTTTGAGCCGAAAATTCGGGTGGTACCGCGGTGTGCATTTTGCGCCTCGTCCTGATGTGTGGACGGCGCTTTTTTTGTTGCCAACACAAAGTTTGTAATCATTTTGAAAGGAAGATATATTAAAATGAAAGAAAAGCTTTCAAAAATTCAAGCGGAAGCGCTCGGGCAGATCAACTCTCCCGACGCAAATCTTGAGGAAATCAAGATCAAATATCTTGGCAAAAAGGGTGAACTGACTGCCGTTTTGCGCGGTATGGGAGCACTCACTCCCGAGGAACGCCCCATTGTTGGTCAGTTGGCAAATGAGGTTCGCGAAGCGATTGAAGCCGCCCTCAATGCCAAGAAGACCGAACAGCAGGCAAAGGCTCTTGAGGCACAACTCAAGGCAGAAAAGCTGGACGTTACCATGCCCGGCACACCTGCTCCCGTAGGACACATCCACCCCCTGACGCGCGCACAAAGAGAGCTTGAGGACATCTTTATCGGTATGGGCTTTTCTATTGCCGAGGGTCCTGAGGTTGAACTCGATTACTATAACTTCCAGGCACTCAATATTCCCGAAAATCATCCCGCGCGCGACACGCAGGATACCTTCTATATTACCGACAACATTCTGCTCCGCTCCCAGACATCTCCCGTTCAGGTGCGCGTTATGGAGCATCAAAAGCCCCCCATCCGCATCATTTCTCCCGGTCGCGTTTACCGCTCCGACGCACTTGATGCAACGCACTCTCCCCTCTTCCATCAGCTTGAAGGCCTTGTAATCGACAAGGGTATTACGATGGGTGACCTTAAGGGGGCTCTTGAAATGTTCGCAAAGCGTATGTTCGGTGAAAGAAGTCGGAGCGTAGCCATGTCGTTGTGTGGACCAAGGAGTTGCTGAGCATGGTTGTCTTCCTAAGACCGCTTGGCCTCCGACTTTCCATCAGCTTGAAGGCCTTGTAATCGACAAGGGTATTACGATGGGTGACCTTAAGGGGGCTCTTGAAATGTTCG